>DASRIK010000252.1:0-12575 GCA_035650035.1 Burkholderiales bacterium
CCCGGCTGACGGGACCGCTCGCGTGGGTGCTGGGCGGGGAAGGGGAAGGGATGCGGCGGCTGACACGCGAGGAATGCGACGAGCTCGTACGCATTCCTATGCTGGGATCCGTGGAAAGCCTCAACGTTTCCGTTTCGGCGGGCATCTGCCTCGCTGAGACGCGACGGCAGCGACAGTCCGCGACTTCAGGCTAACAGTTTGATTTTTATCGAAGGATGCGTATAATGCGCGCCTTCGACCGGCTGCCCGACTGGGGCCGGGCGATCGCAGCTCCCTGCCGGGAGCGTGCGTTTCCTTGCCTCACCGTTTTCGCATAACGGGAGGCCTTATCCCATAAGGAGCCTATTCGATGCGACATTACGAAGTCGTTTTCATCGTCCATCCGGACCAGAGCGAGCAGGTCCCGGGGATGGTCGACCGCTACCGGCAGATGGTCACCGGTCGTAGCGGCCGCATCCACCGCCTCGAAGACTGGGGCCGCAGGCAGCTTGCCTATCCCATCGAAAAAGTCCACAAGGCGCACTACGTTCTAATGAACATCGAGTGCGACAACGAGACGCTTTCCGAGCTCGAGCACGCGTTCAAGTTCAACGATGCGGTGCTTCGCCACCTGACCGTGCACATGACCGAGGCTGTCAGCTCTCCTTCGCCGATGATGAAGGAAGAAAAGTCGAGGTCGATGACGACCGAAGAAGCGAGGGGAAGTGCTGCGCCGGTGCCGACGCCGGCACCAGCCGCCCCCAGCGCGTCACAGTCGCCGGCATAGTGGACAGTAACGCGGTTTGCCTGACCGGCGTTGTTGCCGGCATCGAACCGCTGCGCCATACGCCCGCTGGGCTGCCCCTTCTGCAGTTCCGGCTCGCGCACAAGTCGCTGCAGGTCGAAGCGGGGTACAAGCGCCAGGTCGAATGCGAAGTAACGTGTGTTGCGCTCGGAGAGGCTGCAACCCGGCTTTCGCGGGTACAGCCCGGAGCCGAGGTCAGGGTCAGCGGATTTCTGAACCGGAAGAACCGAATGAGCGCGCAACTTGTGTTGCACGCGAACTCAACCGAACTTTTGAAGGAAACGAACGATGGCAATGATGAGCAGAGCCGCCCGGGCACGGGCGAAAGCCAAAGCCAAGCTTAAAGGCAAGGGCAGGGACAAGCGCGGCGGCGCGCTTTTTCGCCGGCGCAAGTTCTGCAGGTTCACCGCGGAAGGCATCAAGCAGGTGGACTACAAGGATATCGGTATCCTGAAGGATTTCATCAACGAGAACGGGAAGATCATCCCGGCGCGTATCACTGGCACGAAGGCGCGCTACCAGCGCCAGCTTTCCGTCGCGATCAAACGCGCACGGTTCCTGGCGCTGCTGCCGTACACCGACGTCCACTGAGGGGAACGCGATCATGCAAGTCATACTGCTGGAAAAAGTGGTGAACCTCGGCGGGCTCGGCGACGTGGTGAGAGTTCGCGACGGTTTCGCGCGGAATTTTCTGATTCCGCAGGGCAAAGCCAAGCGCGCGACCCGGGAAAATCTCGCGGAATTCGAGCAGCGGCGGGCGGAGCTCGAGAAATCGCAATCCGATCAGCTTGCGGCCGCTCAGGAGAAAGCGGCGAAGCTCGAGGGCCTGATGCTGCAGATCACTCAGAAAGCCGGCGTCGACGGCAAGCTCTTCGGATCTGTCACTAACGCGGATGTTTCGGAAGCGCTGAAGACTCAGGGCTTCGACATTCCGAAGGCGGCGATACGCATGCCGCAGGGACCACTCAAAAACGTCGGCGATCATCCTTTGAAAGTCGCGCTGCATGCAGACGTCGTCGTGAGCATCACCGTTTCCGTTCTGGGCGAGCAGTAACGCGAAGGTAAGTCGAAGCGCGTCAACAGAATTTTCGGGCAAGAAAAAAAGGGCTGGCGACAGCCCTTTTTTTTGATACATTGCATCGACGCGTCTTTCCATTCGACGCGAGCTGCAACCCTCGACGGATAAGAAGCGAGACATGGCGCAGGCTGTCAGCTCTATCGTTCGCGACCTTCAGTACGAAGCCGCACGCGTTCCACCACAGTCGATAGAAGCAGAGCAGTCGGTACTCGGCGGGCTCATGCTCGAGAACGCGGCGTGGGACAAAATCGCCGACGTACTGGCCGATGCGGATTTCTATCGTTCCGACCACCGGACGATCTTCAAGCACATCGCGCAGCTGATCGAGGAAAACAAGCCGGCCGACGTACTCACCGTCGCGGAAAGCCTGGAGCGCAGCGGCAAGCTCGCCGAGGTCGGGGGGCCTGCGTACATCGGTTCCCTCGCGCTCAATACCCCGAGCGCTGCGAACATCCGGCGCTATGCGGAAATCGTGCGCGAGCGTTCCGTCATGCGCAATCTCGCGGCGATTGGCACCGAGATCGCGGACTCCGCGTACAGCCCGATGGGCAAAGACGCGGGTCTGCTCATCGACGAAGCGGAGGCGAAGATTTTCCGGATCGCCGAAGCGCGTTCGAAAGCACGGCAAGGCTTCGTGAAGATCGACCCGCTGCTCACCGAGACCGTAGAGCGCATCGATATGCTCTACAGCCGCGAAAACAAGAACGACATCATCGGGCTCTCCACCGGCCTCGTCGATCTCGACAGGATGACTGCGGGGCTCCAGCAGGGGGAGCTCATCATCGTCGCGGGACGTCCCTCGATGGGCAAGACGACGCTCGTCATGAACATGGCTGAGCATGTCGCGCTGGAGGAAAAGAAAGCAGTCGCCGTGTTCAGCATGGAGATGTCGGGGCCGCAGCTGGCGATGCGCATGATCGGTTCGATCGGGCGCGTCGATCAGCATCAGTTGCGAACCGGTACGTTCAAGGAAGACGACTGGCCCCGGCTTGTCGACGCCGTCGGGAAGCTCAACGAAGCGCAAATCTACATAGACGACACGGCTGGACTGAACGTGCTGGAAGTCCGCTCGCGCGCGCGCCGTCTGCACCGGCAGTGCGGCGGGCTGAGCATGATCGTCGTCGACTATCTGCAGCTCATGTCGGGTACCGGCGGCGGACGCGAAGAAAACAGGGCCACCGAGATCGCGGAAATCTCGCGTTCGCTCAAGAGCCTTTCGAAGGAGCTCAAAGTCCCGGTCGTCGCGCTGTCGCAGTTGAACCGAAGCGTCGACGCACGGCAGGACAAGCGGCCGATGATGTCGGACCTGCGCGAAAGCGGAGCGATCGAGCAGGACGCCGACGTAATACTATTCATCTATCGCGACGAGGTGTACAACCCCACGCCTGAAAACGCGGGCGTCGCCGAGCTCATCATCGCGAAACAGCGCAATGGCCCTGTGGGCAAGGTGCCGCTCACTTTCCTCGGCAAGTTCACGCGCTTCGGCAACGCGGCGCAGCCCGACCGCTTCTGAGTTCGCACTGCGCCCAGGCGCAGGGGTTTCTCTTCTCGCGACCGCTTCCCGCGGCCCAGGCGTCGGAGCTTGCTGCAGCGCGATCCCCCCACTGCAGCGCCCGGCCGAGCGGGGCGCCTGACGGCGGGCGGCGCTCCAAAGCCTTCGTAAACAGCCGGCCAAAACCCTCACCGAGCATCCGCGGCGGCGTCTGTTGTCACACAGAAGCGGCATTAGGCCTCAAGCCTGGTCTGCGCGAGACGATATTGTCCCTCGACAGAGAAGCCTTGGCGCGTTAGCCGGCCAGGCTCGTGTAAAAGTTCACATTACGGCGCTGCCATGCCGAAATTTTGCGCCAGGATTGCTCCAGGGGAGTAAGCAAGCATGACGAATCTGACCGTCAGTCCGACGATACTGAAGACCGTGCCGCTTTTTGCGTTGCTTACGGATCACCAGCTTGCGTCGCTGTTCCCCGCGATTCAGCATCGATCCTATCCGCGGCACTCGTTCATGCTGCGCGCAGGCGAAAGGCCGGACGCGCTCTACATCATTCTCGCGGGCCGCGCAAAAGTGGTCATGGACGATGGCGAAGGGCGCGAAGTCACGCTGACGATCATCGGCCCGAGCGAGTTTTTCGGCGAGATGAGCCTGATCGACGACAAGCCGCGCTCTGCGAGCGTGGAAGCGGTCGACGCGTGCGAGATCCTGTATATTTCCAAGGCCGCGTTCCTCTCATGCCTCAAGGACAACTTCGACGTCGCCATGCTGATGCTCCGCAGCGTTGTCGGCCGGCTGCGGGATGCCGACCGCAAGATTGCGAGCCTCGCGCTGATGGACGTCCACGGTCGCGTCGCGCGTCTGCTGATCGAGCTTGCGCGCGAAGTGAACGACGTGTGGGTTGTCGATACCGGTTCCGAGGAGATGGCGCGCATGGTGGGCGCTTCGCGCGAGATGGTGAGCCGTGTGCTGAAAGAAATGCGCGACAGCGGCCTCATCCGTCGGGACAAGCGCAAGATCATCGTGCTCGACCGCGCGTCCATGGATCAGAACGGCGCTGGCGCCGAGTAGGTTCCCGGCGCACGCGTCAGCCGTGTTGTTCGCGCGCTCGGCGCGCGAACAACACGGAGGTCGCATGATCGAGAACCGCCTTCGTCCGCGGCTTGCTGCCGGCGCGACGGTACAAGGCATCATCGTTTTCACCGCGAGTCCGGTTGTCGTCGAGCTCGCCGCTGCCGCCGGCCTCGATTTCGTCATCCTCGACATGGAGCATAGCGCGCTCGACATATCCGGCGCGGCGCATCTCATTCGCGCGGCTGACGCGAGTCGTATCACTGCTTTCGTTCGGGTGCCGTGTGTCGACCGCGGGCTCATCGGGCGACTCCTCGATCTTGGCGCGGCCGGCATTGTCCTTCCGCACGCGAACGCCGCGAGTTGCGCCGAGCTGCGGCAGGCCATGCGTTACGTGCCTGAAGGCGGTCGTGGTGCATGCCAGATCACGCGTGCAGCGGGATACATGCGCGGCGGCTGGAGCGCCTACGCCGCGCAGGCAAACCGCGAGGTGATGGCAATCGCGTTGATCGAAGATGCGACAACGCTGAGAGACATCGAAGCGGTCGCCGATATGCCCGGCATCGATGTGTGTTTTGTCGGTCCGACGGATCTGTCGATTGCGCTCGGTGTGGCCGGGGCGAGCTTCGACGATCCTGTGCTCGGCGCCGCGCTCGACAAAGTCGTCGAGACGACCAGGCGCCACGCCAAATTCGCCATGACGTTACTCGGCAGCCAGCTCGATCCGGCGTATGGCAGGCGGCTTGCGGAGCGGGGCGTACAGATGATCGTCCTCGGCACGGACGCCGATCTGTTCACGCATTCCATCACGGCGCTCGTGGGGCCGGGCAGCTAGGCAAGACTTCGGATCACGCGCGGGCCCATCCGTTGCTTTCGACGGACGGAGTCAACAAGTGGAGGTGCCGCGATGCTCTATACCCTGATCGTTATCCTGCTCGTGCTGTGGCTTTTGGGCCTGGTCACGTCGTACACGCTCGGCGGCTTGATACACGTGCTGCTCGTGGTGGCCGTCGTGGTTCTGATTCTTCAGCTTGTGACAGGACGACGTCCGCCGCCGGTTTAGAGGCGCTGCGCCGCGCGCGGCGCAGCGTACGATCCCGGCCTACCCCTGCACGGAGAGTTCTTCGGGCCGCACAGCTTGCGTCTTCACCACGCGCTCGCTTTCTGCGGGCCGCTGGACAGCGGGGCGTTGCTGGTGGACCAGGGCTTTCAGTATGTGGGATGGGTGAAACATCACGACCCGACGCGCCGACACGGGAATCATCTCGCCCGTTTTCGGATTGCGTCCAGGCCGGCTGTTCTTGTTGCGCAGGCAGAACACGCCAAACCCCGAGAGCTTCACGCCTTCACCTTTCTCCAGCTCCGCGCAAATCTCTTCGAAGAAGGCCATCACGATCTCGGCGGCCTCCCTTTTGTTCACACCAAGATTTTCGTGCAATAGAGTGGCAAGGTCGGCCTTGGTAATCGTCATTGATAGCCTCCGTGCGGCAACTGCATTCACGCTCCATTCTGTACAAGCTTCCGTGCGTAAGCAAGTAGTTGCACGTATATATTTATGTGTGCCCGCGAGCCCCTTCGAAACGCTTGACGGCGCCGAGATGTTGAACTAGTGCACGCAAATCCGTGTTGTGCATCGCCGTTGCCTCAGCGCGACGCGCAAGTGGCTCGACCCGGTTTCTCTTAGTCGCACCGCGACGAATCCGGTCGTGACGACGATGGGGGCGTTCTCTTTCGTGCCGCATGCGGTCAGAACTGCGCTGCGCCGAACGTCGCGGCGCGGGGTTATTTCCTGCGATTCATCGCTACCGGTCATTTTGGCCACCTGGCGGATACCGGAGCGGGCGGCGCGCGCAGCGGTCGACGTGTGCGTGGTGACCGTCAGATGAAAGGATGGTCCAGGGACAGCGGGAGCGACGCGTCGATTCCCTGACAAAAGGGCGCCAATGGCGCCCTTTTTTTACAGCGTGTGAGTGCCGATCAGCCTTTTTCAGCCCGCGCCGCGCGACGGCTGCGCCGGCCTTTCGGTTCATCGGTACCGGTGCTCGCGGTCGCGGACGATCCGGTAGTGGTCGTTGCGCTTGCCCCCGTTCCGCTTGTACCTGCGCCGGTTCCGCTGCTCGTCGCGCCCGTGCCCGCCGCGGCCCCGGAGGCAGTCCCGCGTTTACCCATCGCGCCACCTTTGTCTGCGCCGCTCGGATTGACCGCGCCCTGCTCGCCAGCTGCTGTTCCGGGCCCCTGCCGGCCCGCTTTATCCGAATCGGCCGGCGATCCCGATGCCGCGTACGCACCTGCCATCGCTGCGGACATGCATCCTGCAATCAACGCCAACGTGAGCTTCCTCATTTCAGACCTCCCGAAAAAGATTAGCCGCGACTCCTCCATGACAAATTCATGGCCGCGGGCTTGCAGCGCTGAGCAATGGCTGTACCCGAAAGCAGGCGGTCGCAGCGTGACGGTCGGATAGCTAAGGCCCGGGCTTTGCGCCGCGCAGGTTTCGCTCCACCATGCGATCCATGACCATGCGGCGCGCCTCGAGCTCGAACTGTCGCAAGTGAGCGTCGGCCTTGTCGCGCGCAAGCTGGAGCTCAGCGCGCGTTCCCGCTCCGTGTACGAAGCTCGCGCTGGTAGCCGCTCGGTAGGCATCCCATGTCGGCCAGCACTGCGCATGCGCAGCAATCGCGATGTCTTCGGCTCCGGCGGGATTTTTCGCATTTTCGGCTTCCCGAGTGATGCACGCCACGTAGCGCTCGCCGAGCGTATTCATGCGCGCGGCATAACCGCCCTCGTCGGTGGATAGCATCTGCGCACAGGCCGCGGCGAGCACCGCCGGGAAGCCGAGCAGAAGTCGACGTTTCATGATGAGCTCATACCGAGGCAGCAATGTCCATGCCCCGCCGGGGCACAGCCATTGCCTAAGAGGCACTCTAAGTTGCACCGGACGGCATCTGGAGGGCAGATGAAAGCTCGCGAATTGTGGCGGCTCATGAGACAGGCGTTGAATGCCTGGGTCGACGATTATGCGCCGAGCATGGGCGCCGCGCTCTCCTACTACACGCTTTTCTCGATCACGCCGTTGCTTGTCATTGTCATTGCCGTTGCGGGGTTCTTCTTCGGGGCGGATGCCGTTCGCGGCGAAGTCTTTGCCCAGCTTTCCGGCCTAATCGGGGACGAAGGCGCGCGTGCCATAGAGGAGATGCTGGCGAAGAGCGCTCAGTCGCAGCAGGAAGGTGCGACCGCAGCGCTGGTAAGCTTTCTCGTTCTTATCGTCGGCGCGACGACGGTGCTCGGGGAGCTGCAAAACGCGCTCGATCGAATCTGGCGGGCGCCTGAGGCTTTGAAGCCGGGCGGTCTCTGGGGATTTGCGCGTTCGCGGCTCCTTTCGATCACGCTGATCCTCGGGATTGCTTTCATCCTCATGGTGTCGCTCATCGCGAGCGCGGTGCTCTCCGCGCTCGGCAAATGGTGGGGCAGCTGGTTCCGTGGCTGGGAGCTGCTTGCCCACGCACTCGATCTCATGTTGAGCTTCGGCCTGATGACCGTGCTCTTCGCCATGATCTACAAGATCGTTCCGAGCGTACGCATTCGCTGGCGTGACGTGTGGGTCGGTGCCGCGGTGACCGCGTTGCTGTTCGCGATCGGGAAAGTATTGATCGGTCTTTATCTCGGCCGAAGCGATGTGGCATCGGCTTTCGGCGCAGCCGGTTCGCTCGTGCTTTTCATGGTGTGGGTGTACTACTCTGCACAGATCTTTCTGATCGGTGCCGAATTCACCTGGGTATACGCACACGAGCACGGATCGCGGCGCGGAATGAATCCGTCGAAACCAGAGCCGGCGCGGCCGGAGACAGTGCGCGGCGCGTGAGTGGCGGTTTGAAAAAGAGTCGCGCGCGCGCTGCGCCGCCGCAGCATAGGCCGGTGCCACCGAAAGGCGGGCACTCCGGCCCGCCTTTCGAGACGTCATCACGCTGTCCTATGACGTGCGAACGGTCCCGTTGGTGCTGCGTCCGCGAGCTCCCGACGCTGCGTTATCGCCCCGCTTCCGTCGTGTGCCGGGGGAGGTTCGCACGTAACCGTGTCGAGCGGCGTCCTCGATGCATTCTTCCAGAGCTGCAAAGTTGCGCGTGCTTTCCGTGACGTGATGGCGATCGGCGCATCGCCATATCCAGCTATCGTCGTAACGCTGAAGAAAATCCCAGATCAACGTTGGTGCTCCCCTTGGGTCTTGGCTCTGCAGCCAGCTCTGCCGGCTGGTAAATGCTGTTTGCCGCAATCGTCGCGCAGCGCAAGAGCGCGGTCAACAGAAAAACGTTCACCCGCGCAAAAAGAAATCACTTGCTGTTCGGAAAACGCGCGCGGCGAGAAGACGCTCTCGTTAATTGACGATCGCAGTTGAACGCGCCGCATTCACGGCTGATGTGCGCTCGAGGTGTAGCTGAAGCCGCAGTGCGCAGCATCCTCGATCGCGGCGCGTAACGAACGAAACGATCCGGAGGACGCCGCGAGAACGCGGCCGTCGTTAGCTCGACGCTGCCATTGCCATACGCCGCTCCCGTTGCAGCGGAATTGCCACTGCTCGCCGGTTCGGTGATCGATCGTGTCCATAGCGGCCCATACGCAGAAAACATGCCGATGGTCTGTTTCACAGGCTTTTGGCGAGCAAATACAAGGGCTCGCGAGCACCTGCGGAAAGCAGAGAGCGTGCTCTCGCCGGTGCGATGTCGGGTCAGATCTCCGCCGACAGCGACAAGCACGACTCTTGCTACCCATCGGCAGCACGAAGCCCAACTTGCTTCGGCGTTCCGTTCTGCTCGCCCGGCGTATCCATGACATGAGCACAAGAGCTTTGCGTTCAGCGGCCTTTCGGCATTACCCCGTCGGCGCGGAAGTAACGAATGAAGGCGTGGCGTTCCGGGTGTGGGCGCCTTCACGCAAGCGTGTCGGGGTCAGCATCGGCGAACAGCACACGTCGGACATTTTCGAACTGAGGGCGGAAGGTAACGGTTATTTCGCGGGTATGCGCGCGGACACCGCGCCAGGAACGCTCTACGGCTTTCGCCTCGACGATGAGAGCCGTATCTATCCGGACCCTGTCTCACGTTTCCAGCCGCACGGTCATGACGGACTGTCCCAAATCATCGATCCGCGCAGCTTTGCGTGGAGCGACGGGGGATGGCGCGGCGTCGGCCGAACCGGTCAGGTACTCTACGAGATGCACATCGGCACGTTCACCGCCGAGGGCACGTGGTCAGCAGCGGCACGCGCGTTGCCGTGGCTTGCAGAGCTCGGCGTGACGGTCCTCGAGCTCATGCCGGTGGGCGAATTTCCCGGCCGCTTCGGCTGGGGCTACGACGTCGTTCACTTCTTTGCGCCCACGCACCTCTATGGCACACCCGACGACATGCGAGCGTTCGTCGATACCGCCCACCGGCTCGGCCTGGGCGTGATACTCGACGTGATCTACAACCATTGCGGGACGGTCGGATGTTTTCTGCCCGCCTTCGGTGAAAACTATTTCAGCCGCAAATACAGGAGCGACTGGGGACACGCGCTCAACTTCGATGGCGAAGGCGCGGCGCCCGTTCGCGAATTCTTTCGCACCAATGCGGAGTACTGGATCCGCGAATTTCATCTCGACGGATACAGACTCGACGCGACGCAGACGATTTTCGACAGCTCGTCGGAGCACATCCTGGCGGAGATCGCTGCAGCCGCACGCGATGCGGCCGATGGCCGCGAGATCCTCATCGTCGGCGAGAACGAACCGCAGAATGCAAAGCTCCTCGAGCCGCGCAAAGCAGGCGGCGCCGGGCTCGATGCTTTGTGGAATGACGATTTCCACCACAGTGCGCGCGTTGCTCTGACGGGAAAGAGCGAAGCCTATTACACGGACTACCGCGGCAGGCCTCAGGAATTCGTGTCTGCCGCGAAGCACGGATTCCTGTATCAGGGGCAACACTACGCGTGGCAGAAGCAGCGACGCGGCGCGCCTGCAATCGGGGTCGATCCCTCACGCTTCGTCATGTTTCTGCAGAACCACGACCAGGTCGCGAATTCCACGCGAGGCTTGCGGCTGCACGCGATGACGACTCCCGGCCGCTACCGAGCGGCAACGGCTTTGCTGCTGCTCCTGCCGCAGACGCCGATGCTCTTTCAAGGCCAGGAGTTCGCAGCTTCTTCGCCGTTCATGTACTTCGCGGACACCGCGCCGAAGAACGCCGACCTCGTGAGGAGCGGCCGCCGTGAATTTCTCGAACAGTTTCCCAGCATCAAGGCGGGCGGTCATGCATGGCTCGCAGATCCTGCATCGCCAGAGACTTTCGAGCGGTCGAAGCTGGACCTCACGGAGCGCGAAACGCATGTCGAGGCGGTCTCCCTGCATCGGGATCTGCTGCGGCTCAGGCGCGAAGACCCGGTGCTCGGCTCGCAGCGTCTCCGGGCACTGGACGGTGCGGTGCTCCCGGAGGAAGCGTTCGTTCTGCGCTACTTCGGCGAGTCAGGTGATGACCGGCTCATCATCGTGAACTTCGGGCGCGATTTCACGCTTTCGCCGTGTCCCGAGCCGCTGCTTGCGCCTCCGAACGACCGCGACTGGAAGCTCGTCTGGTCCAGCGAGGAGCCGCGTTACGGCGGTGACGGCACGCCGGAGCCAGAGCTGAGTGGCGGATGGCATATACCAGCGCACGCCGCTCTCGTATTCAGCGTCCACCGCAGCGCGCGCCCCCATACGGCACTTCCGGGCCAGGACACCGCAACGTAGCGCTTCGACGCATGCACGCGCTCGCCTGAGGCGGTGCGGCTTCGCAGCGGGACGCATGCCGCGTGCTACAATCCGCGTGTTTTTTAATGCAGACATGCAGCGCACTGATCGACGAACACACTATAAACATACACGCTGCAGCGCTCTCTCATGCGCATCCTCGTGAGTAATGACGACGGTTATTTCGCGCCGGGGATCACAGTGCTTGCCGAAGCGCTCGCGAGCTGTGCCGAAGTGACCGTGGTTGCGCCGGAGCGCGACCGCTCGGGGGCAAGCAACTCCCTTACGCTGGACCGGCCGCTGTCGGTGAGGCGTGCATCGAACGGTTATCTTTACGTGAACGGAACGCCTACGGACTGCGTGCATCTTGCGGTTACGGGGCTGCTCGAGGAGTTGCCCGACGTCGTCGTGTCCGGCATCAACTACGGCGCGAACATGGGCGACGACACGATCTACTCCGGCACCGTCGCCGCCGCTACTGAAGGTTTTCTGCTGGGCATTCCCTCGGTCGCGATTTCCCTGATTGCGAAAGGCGGAGGCCATTTCGAAACCGCCGCGCGGGTTGCGTGCGAGTTGATCGAGCGCTTTCGCGCGCGTCCGCTCGAGCAAGCCGTGTTACTCAATGTGAACGTTCCCGACGCGAGCTATGCGGCTCTGCGCGGCACGGCGGTGACCCGTCTCGGTAAGCGTCATAAGGCGGAGCCGGTGGTCAAGTCGACGACGCCGCGCGGCGACGTCGTGTACTGGGTGGGTGCAGCAGGCGGTGCTCAGGACGCCGGGGAAGGGACCGGTTTTCACGCGGCCGCGGCGGGTATGGTCTCGATCACCCCACTGCAGGTAGACCTCACGCGTTACTCGCAGCTGCAGGCCGTGCACGAATGGCTGGAGCCGTGACCGGGCAGCACGGCGGCATCGGCATGACGTCGCAGCGGACGCGCCTGCGCATGGTGGAGCGTCTGCGCGGAAAGGGGATACGCGACGAAGTGGTGCTCGGCGTGCTGGGCGAGATCCCGCGCCACCTTTTTGTCGACGAAGCCCTTGCGAGCCGGGCGTACGAGGATATCTCGCTGCCGCTTGGCTTCGGGCAGACGATTTCGAGCCCGTATACGGTGGCGCGCATGACGGAGCTTGCACGCGCCGGCGGCGCGCTCAACCGGGTTCTCGAGATCGGCACCGGTTGCGGCTATCAGGCTGCGGTGCTGTCGCGCGTCGCGAAAGAAGTCTATTCGATCGAGCGGCTCGCGCCGCTGCTCGCAAAAGCGCGCAAGCACTTTCGGGAGCTTCGCTTGTCCAACGTGCGATTGCGGCACGCGGATGGCCACGCCGGCATGCCCGAAACGGCCCCGTTCGCGGCGATCGTCATCAGTGCCGCCGCAACGCACGTGCCGCGCGAACT
>DASRIK010000253.1:0-7486 GCA_035650035.1 Burkholderiales bacterium
AGCGTGTAATGGCCGACGTTCGCGCCGATATCGAGCGCCCAGTCGCCGGGTTGCAGGAACTTGGGCAGCAGCGCGTATTCTTTTTCGTTGGTCGCGAATCGGCGGCCCCGAATCTGGGCGCCGAAAAAGAAACGGCGCAGCTCGTGCTGCACGGATTCCGGCATCTGTGCAGCGATGCGCTTCAGCACCGAAGCGACCATACGTCAGGCGATCAATTGCCGGAGACCGGCTTCAACTCGCTGCCAGTCCTCGAGGCGCTCGCGGCGCAGCTCCTCGATCTCAGCCTGGAACCGCTGGAGATTGTCGCGCATGTGACACACACCGGCGACGATGCTTTCCACGGTGTTCTTCACGTGCACGCTGCCCTTCGAAAAGTGGCGGCGCAGGACATCGAAATCGGACGTGATGACGGGTTTTCCTAGATAGAGTGCTTCGTAGGCGCCGCGCTGCATTGTGTGATCGAGCGTAGTGAGTGAAATCACTGCGTCCGAAGCGAGCAGAAGCCCCACGTAATCCTTATCGGGCAGAAACCCGGTGAGCCTCACATTGCGAGGCTTGGCTTCCAGGACGCGCGGATCGGCCCGACGGTAGTCGCTGGTGACGTGAAAGGACACTTGCGGCAACTGAGCGGCAGCGCGGAAGAACAGCTCAATCGGCTCGTCACGCGTGAATGTCGCGACGAGAGTCATGTTGCACGCGCCCTCCAGCCTGGGGCGCACGGGCTCTGCGAACCGGACCGGTACGTCTCTGACTATGATTGCCGCGCAATTCCAATCCTCGCGAAGCTTCGTCAGCATGTATTCGTTGGTCACTATCGTGGCGCGGGCTGCTGCCGAGAACCATTTGTGAATGAAGAGCAATGGTTTCCAGCGAGGGTCGACGAATGCACCGCTATGCGCGTCTATGAGAAACGGTGTGCCCGTGACACGTGAATAGATCCAGGCCGGCAAGCTCGCAAACACGGGCGGCGTCATGACGAACACCGCAGCAGGCTTTTCGCGAAAAAGGATGCGTAACGTCTTGAACGTCTGCGATACGTACTTGAACGCCACCGTAAAGTAATTGCTTCCGAACCGTGGCGAGTACACCATG
Source organism: Burkholderiales bacterium (assembly GCA_035650035.1). Lineage (GTDB taxonomy): Bacteria > Pseudomonadota > Gammaproteobacteria > Burkholderiales > SG8-41 > JAQGMV01. Next base: position 1,093 of record DASRIK010000253.1, read on the forward strand.
AACGATTTTCCACCGAGGTGTCTCGCGATGTTATCGCTGCGGCTGCAGAACGGAGCCCACGAAATGAAGAGCATGCTGGCGCGATCAGTCATAGCCGCCTATGGTACCATTGCGCGCAGCGGCGTACCGGGCACAGCTACCGCATGTTGCGAATGATCGTGGCCGGTAGCGGCGTGGCCGTCATGCTGCCTCTCATGTGAGCAGCAGCATGCAGTGCTCCTGGAATGCGGGCCGCTTGCAGAGCCGCTCGTACCAACGCTCGAGGTTGCGGTAATCAGGGCGCTCGATCGGCAGTTTGAACCACCGGTAAGCTGCGACGCCCATGGGAATGTCCCCCATACTGAAGCGGGCTCCTGCCAGGTACTCGCGTTTCGAAAGCTGCGCATCGACGATTGCGAAGTTCGCGGCCAGCTTCTTCCGATGTTCTTCCACTTCGGCCATGTTGCGCTTTTCGGGCGGCGTGCGGACGAGCGTCCAGAAAACGGGCCTGACGTTCTGCCACAGCGTCGTGCTGTACCACTCCATCCAGCGGTCTGCGTCCGCTGCGGTCTGAGCGTCTTCCGGCCAAAGGTTGCCGACACCGCGTTTGCGCGCGAGATACCGCACGATCGCGTGCGATTCCCAGAGTATGAAGCCGTCGTCATCGATCGTGGGCACCAGTCCGTTGGGATTCATCGCCCTGTACTCAGGCGTGTCGTTTACGCCGAACTGCATGCCTGCATCGATGCGCTCGAATGGAAGCCCGAGCTCGCCGCAGCACCAAAGTACTTTCTGCACGTTGATGGAATTCTTGCGACCCCAGATCCTGAGCATGCTGTCGCCTCCGTCTATACCGTTCTGTCGGGCGCCGCGCTCGAGAACCGCGCATTGAAACACTTGAAGAAATCGTCGGCGAGCTTACGTGCGACGCCGTCGATCAGGCGCGCGCCGAGCTGGGCGATCTTGCCGCCCACCGTGGCTTTCACGGCGTAGCTGAGGCGCGTGCCTTCTGCTTCCTCGGCGAGAGCGACGCTCGCCCTGCCTTTCGCAAAACCGGCGACGCCGCCCTGGCCTTCGAAAACCATCGTGTAGCCGCGCGGCGCGTCGATGTCTTCGAGCGTCATCACGCCTTTGAACCGTGCGCTCACAGGTCCGATCTTCGTCAGCATCGTGAGCTGATACTGCGTGTCGTTCATTCTTTCGAGCACCTCGCATCCGGGCACGCACTCCTTCAGTACCTGCGGATCGTTGAGTGCCTGCCACGTCTCGTCCTGAGTCAGGGGGACGAGCTGCTGTCCTGTCATTTCCACTTGCGGGATCTCCTGGCCGTTCGCGCTCCACGCTGCACGAGTTGGGGCGAGTATAGCGGCCCGTCGCTTGCACGTCCTCCATCTCGACCAGGCGATGACCGCCGGCCAAAGCAGCGTCACGCCGCTACCCGCCGGGACGCCGGTACACGAAGAGAGGGAAACCCATCGTTTCCCTCCGAAACCTTTTCCTTCGAAACCGTCTTGAGTGATAACGCTGGAAGAATTACGACTCGGTTGCCTGGGCGGCTTTGGTGCGCTGCGCGAGAACGCAGTCAGCGGCGAGCCGGCGCAGCTCGCGGGAGGCCGCGACTTTCTGCTCCCGCACGTACATCTCGTGGTTCTGTTCGACTTCCTCGAGCTTGTAGAGATAGTTGACCATCATGCCGGCCGATTGCTGGAGGCCGCGCTTCGATGTATCCGCCAGCCAGTCCAGGCGCTCGAGCCGTGCGCCATTCCCCAGATGGAAGCGTGCGACGGGATCCGCCGCTTCGCGGTTCTGCTTGGCGCAGGCGAGATAGTAGGCGGCATACGGCATGAGCAATTTCCGCAGGCGCTCGGCCTGCTCTGCATTTTTTGACCATTCCGCAGTATCGAGCTCAGCAAGCGCCTGCTCGTGGCGCACGCTGTCCGGCGAGCTGCGAAGCTCCGCTCGCGCGGTCTTCAGCCAGGCTGAGAACCCGGGTATCGGCGACAGCGTTGCAAAAGTCTTGATGCGCGGAAACTCCTGGCCGAGTCGCTGCGCGACCTGCTTGATCAGCAGGTTACCGAACGAGATTCCGCGCAGTCCCGTCTGGCAGTTCGTAATCGAATAGAAAATCGCGGTGTCGGCGGTATGCGGATCGAGCTGCGGCGCATCGAGCGCAAGCAACGGCTCGATTGCCGAGCTGATGCCCTTCGTCAGCGCGACTTCGATGAAAATGAGCGGCTCGTGCGGCAGCGCCGGATGGAAAAACGCGAAGCAGCGTCGGTCCGCGGCGAGTCTGCGGCGCAAATCGTGCCATCCCGCGATCTCGTGGACCGCTTCGTACTCGATCAGCTTCTCGAGAGTGATGGCGGGCGTGTACCAGTCGATGCGCTCGAGCGTGAGAAAGCCTCGGTTGAACCACGACCCGAACAGATGCTCGAGGTCGGACTCGATGCTTTTCCACGTGGGGTGCCTTTTCAGCGAGCCAAGCACTTCGCGGCGCATATTCACCAGCGCCGCGGTACCGGCCGGCGCCGTATTCAACCTTCGGAAGAGCTCCTGGCGCGGCGCTTCGACGGCGCGCTGGAGCCGGACGAGACTGTCCTGCGCGGGTTCCGCGTGATATGCGGCATACGCCGCCTCGAGCTCTGCCCGGTCCGGCCCGAACTCGGCAACCAGGCGATCGAAGAACGCGGCACGCGCGGCGTGATTGAGCTCGTTGTATGCGCTCAGCGCATCGCGCGCGAGGACGGCACCCGATACTTCTCCGCGCTCTGAAATGAGCGCGTGACAGAGCTCGATCGCGGCTTGCGCGTGTTTGCTCGCGCGCCGCCGTCCCGCCGGGCGTACCACGGATCGAACGAGCCGCTTCAGGAACGAAGGTGCGTTCATCAGATATCTCAGAAAAGCAGCCCACTTCCCACGCACCACACCAGCATCGATCGGCGCGGGCGCATCGGGCACGAACTGAATCGTTGCAAGCTGCACCGGGGTGAGGCGGGGAGACTGCATGCTAGCGCTCTTCGACTGTGATTCGCAATCGCGTAACCTCTGGCGTTGTCGATATAATTCCCGTCCAGAGGAAAGACTGCCTGTTAGACGGTAAACCGACCACGCCGGGCGCGTTGCACGGATCATGCCTGCGTGATGACTGACCAGCCCATCGGGAGCGGAACGTGGACAGTGTCGACCTGCAGGTTCTGAAGAGTGCGCGGGACTGGCTGAACGCCGGGCATCGCGTCGTGCTCGCGACGATCGTGAAGACGTGGGGTTCGGCTCCGCGACCGGTCGGCGCAGTCACTGCGATACGGGACGACGGCATGGTAGAAGGCTCGGTGTCCGGAGGTTGTATCGAAGACGACATGATCGCGCGCGTTCGCAACCGCGATCTCGTGCAGGATACACCAGCGACGACGCGCTATGGTGTATCGGCCGAGCAGGCGCAGCGGTTCGGTCTGCCGTGTGGCGGTACGATCGAGCTCGTGCTCGAGCCGCTTCGCGCCGAAAGCGGTCTCGACGAATTGCTCGCGCGCATCGAGCGCCACGAGCTCGTCAAGCGGCGCCTCGACATGAAAACGGGCGCTGTCGAAATCAGCGCCGGCAAATGGTCGGACCAGCTCGCGTTCGACGAGGACGCGCTCGTTTCGGTCCACGGCCCGCACTGGCGTTTGCTGTTGATCGGTGCAGCGCAGCTCTCGAAGTATCTCGCACAGATGGGGCAGGCGCTGGGCTACCATGTGACGGTGTGCGATCCGCGGGAGGAATACGCCGACGCGTGGGACGTTCCGAACGTGGAGGTGAAGCGCGATATGCCGGACGACCTCGTGATCGCGATGAATCTCGACGCGCACAGCGCCGTCGTCGCACTTACGCACGACCCCAAGCTCGACGACATGGCGCTCCTCGAAGCGCTGAAATCCCCTGCGTTCTACATAGGTGCGATCGGCTCGAAGAAGAACAACGAGGCGAGGCGGCGGCGTCTGGCGGAATTCGATCTCTCGCAACGCGAAATCGATCGCCTGCACGGACCTGTGGGACTGCAGATCGGCAGCAAAACGCCGCCTGAGATCGCGGTCGCAATACTCGCCGAGATGACCGCCGTCAAAAACGGCGCGCAAATCAGCGCCCTCTCCCAGCCGGAGAAGCAGACCGCCTGAATGCGTGTAGGTCTCCTCGGCGGCGGCACGATTGCGCGCCTAATCCTCGAACACATCGGCCGCGGGGAATTGAGCGGCATTGAAGTCGTGGCGCTGGCCGGCCGCAGCGCATCCTCGCGCGCGGAGGCGCTTGCACGCGAGCACGGCGTCGCGTTCGTAAACAGCGTCGAGAGCCTGCTCGAGATCCATCCCGATCTCGTCGTCGAAGCAGCGTCGCACGAGGCGGTGCGCGATTACTGCGCCTCGCTGCTCGAGGGCGGCGTGAGCGTGATCGTGCTCTCGGGCGGGGCGCTCGCCGACGATGCGCTGAGACTCACGCTCGAACGCGCCGCCGAGTTAAGCGGCGCGATGCTTTACGTGCCCTCCGGAGGCATAGGTGGACTCGATGCGCTCAAAGCCGCGTGCGTGGCGGGCGTCGACCAGGTCAGGATCACGGTGATGAAGCCGCCGCCCGCCTGGAAAAACATTCCATACGTCGACAAGCTGGGCATCGATCTCGACCATCTGGCCGAAGCAAGAACGCTTTACGAAGGCCCGGCGCGAGCCGGGGTGCCGCTTTTCCCGGCGAACGTGAATATCGCGGCCGTGCTCTCCATGGCGGGTGCGGGCTTCGATCGAACTCAGCTCAAAGTGGTCGCGGATCCCGCGCTCACCTACAACACGCACCTGATCGAAATCCGCGGCCAAACCGGCAACATCAGCATGAAATTAGAGAACGTGCCGGCTCCGGAGAATCCCAAAACGGCCTGGCTCGCGTGCTACAGCGCGCTCGCAGCGCTGAAAGCCGCCAAATCGCGCGTGCGCTACGGCACGTGATTCGTCGTCGTGGCCCGCCGCGACGAGCCGGCCGCGCATCCGGTGCGCGAGTACAATAATGGTGTTTGCCTGACCCTCTTTTGTCGAGAATGAAGATTGCATTCATTGGTTTGGGCGTGATGGGCGCGCCGATGGCTGGACATGTCGCGCGTGCCGGACACGAGGTGACCGTCTACAACCGTACGCGCGCCAAGGCCGACGCGTGGGCGGCACGCTACGGCGGGCGTGCGTCAGCAACGCCGCGCGATGCAGCACGCGGCGCGCAGATCGTGTTTTCGTGCGTGGGCAATGATGACGACGTGCGCGCGGTCGCTACGGGCGCGGAGGGCGCATTCCACGGAATGGACCGGGGTGCGATCTTCGTTGATCACACCACCGCGTCCGCGGCACTCGCTGTAGAGCTCGATCGCGAGGCACGAGAGCGCGGGCTCTTCGCTCTGGATGCGCCGGTCTCAGGTGGACAGTCGGGTGCCGAGCAGGGAATACTCACCGTGATGGTTGGCGGCGATGCCTCCGCCTTCGAACGTGCGCAACCAGTGATCGCGCACTACGCGCGTGCGGTGACGCTGATGGGACCGCCCGGTGCGGGTCAAAAAACCAAGATGGTGAATCAGATTTGCGTGGCAGGCGTCGTTCAAAGTCTGGCTGAAGCCCTCGCGTTCGCGCTCAAGGCGGGGCTCGATGCGAAGCAGGTCGTGAGCGTGATATCGAAAGGTGCGGCGAACTCCTGGCAGATGGAAAATCGCGGGAACACGATGGTCGACGGGAAGTTCGATTTCGGGTTTGCCGTCGATCTCATGCGTAAGGACCTGAGTATCACGATCGACGAAGCGCGCCGCAACGGCGCGGAGTTGCCGGGCACAGCGCTCATCGATCAGTTTTATGCAAAACTTCAGAAGCAGGGACATGGCAGGCTCGACACTTCGAGCCTGATCAAGCTGCTCGCCGATCTATGACCAAAGTCGTTCCGGCCTTGCCGGCTGCCACAGTGACGCTGGTGCGCGACACCGATGCGGGTGTCGAGGTGCTGATGCTTCAACGCAATCACCAGTCCGGTTTCATGCCGGGCATGTTCCTTTTTCCCGGGGGCGCGCTCGATCCCGAAGACTCCGCTGAAGCGGTGCTCGGGCGCTGCGGTGGTTTGAGCGACGCGGCGGCGGGCGCAACGCTCGGAATCGCGGGCGGTGCAGTGGCGTACTGGGCGGCTGCAATACGCGAAGCGTTCGAAGAAGCGTCTGTCCTTCTCGCTTACGACGGGAACGGTTCACTCGTCAATCCGCGGAGCGCGGACAGGCTCGGCCGGTTCGAGGACTATCGTCGGCGCCTGAACGCGGGCGAACCGGTGCTCGCGTCCATGCTCGAGCGTGAAGATCTGACGCTCGCTGTAGATCGACTCACGTACTTCAGCCACTGGATCACACCGATTGGCGCGCCACGCCGCTACGACA
>DASRIK010000254.1:0-8395 GCA_035650035.1 Burkholderiales bacterium
CACGCTGTACATGGTGACCGTCGTCGCCATAGCGCTCTGGATCGGCACCGGTACTTCGGTGTCGGCCGTGCTTGCGGTGGCGCTGCTCGTCGTTCTCCTGCTCGATCCATGGGCTGTTACGTCTGCCGGATTCTGGCTGTCGTTCGGCGCGGTGGCTGCGATTTTCTTCGTGACGGTGAACCGGGTATCGAACCCCGGATGGTTGACCGGCTGGGTGCGCACGCAGGCGGCCGTCACGATCGCTCTGCTGCCGCTGCTTCTCGCGCTGTTCCAGCAGGTATCGCTGATTTCGCCGCTCGCGAACGCTTTCGCAATCCCGCTCGTGAGCCTCGTCGTGGCGCCTCTCGCGCTGCTTGGCATGCTGTTGCCCTTCGACGCGGTGCTGCTTCTCGCGCATTTCGCGATGGCATGTTGCATGTACATGCTCGAATGGATGAGCGCGCTGCCCCACGCGATCTGGGAGCAGCACGCACCGACTCGATGGGCTGTCGCTGTCGCCGTCGCGGGCACTGTGTGGCTGATGATGCCGAGAGGCGTGCCGGGGCGCTGGCTCGGCGCGGTTGCGTCATTGCCGCTGTACTTCGCGCTTCCGCCGCCGCTGCATTGGGGCGAAGTACGGCTCGCCATTCTCGACGTCGGGCATGGCCTGGCTGTGGTTGCGCGCACTGCCCGGCATGCGCTTCTTTACGACACCGGACCTGCGTTCGGTCCGACTGCCGACAGCGGCAATCGCATCATCACGCCATACTTGCGTGCTGCGGGTATACGGCAACTCGACGGCATGATCGTGAGCCATGACGACATCGACCACACGGGAGGCGCGATTTCCGTGTTGCAGGCCCTACCGGTCGCATGGCTTGCGACTTCGCTACCCGAGATGGATCCGCTGCCGCTCTTTGCGGAACGCTCATTCCGCTGCTACACGGGACAAAGCTGGGAATGGGACGGGGTACGTTTCGACGTGTTGCATCCGAGTGCCGCGAGCTACGGGCGCACCATCAAGGATAACGACCGCAGTTGCGTCTTGAGGATTACGGCGGCCGGAGGGGCAGTGCTCGTGACCGGCGATATCGAACGTCGCGCCGAAGAGGCATTGCTCGCGGACAGAGCCCCACTCGCTGCCGACGTGCTGGTTGCACCGCATCAGGGCAGCAACACGTCGTCGACGCAGGCTTTCGTCGATGCCGTACGTCCGGGTGTGGTGATTTTTCCAGTGGGATACCGCAACCGCTTCGGGCATCCCCACGCCGCGGTCGTGGAACGATACCGGCAGCTCGGCTCCACGCTGTATCGCACGGACAGCGATGGCGCCGTGCTGATCGCCATCCCGCCGGAGGGCGCGATCAAGATCGATCGATATCGCTCAGTGTACCGCCGCTACTGGCTCGAGGCGCCGCAACAGGAAGCGCGGGCGCTCGATGCGGAGCTCGGTCGGTCGTGGTAGTACCCGCACCATTCGTTTTTATATATGCAGCGCCGCGAGGCGCATAGAGGGTAAAGCGCCCGGAACGGGCGCATCGTTGTTTTTTAGGTTTCGCCGGTGCGTGCCAGAGTGCGATCGTGTATCGTCGCAATCATGGTCACGCGGTCACATCTGCAGTTGGTGCAGCCTGAAGGACAGGCGCTTGCCGGCGTACGCGCGCGGCTGCTGTCGTCGGTCGGGCGCCAACCCGAGCTCATCCAGCAGGCATTGGAGTTCGTCGAGCCGCTATACCAGGGGCGTACGCTCGCAAGTGGTGAGCCGCTCCTCGCGCATGCGCTCGATGTCGCGCACACGCTTTCCGAGCTCAAGCTCGACTCCGATGCGCTTGCGGCGGCACTGCTCTTCCCAGCATACGAAGGTTCCGGCGACACCGCTCGCGTGATCCGCGAGAAATTCGGTTCCGGCATCGGCGAGCTGTGCGAAGGCGTCGTGCGTATGGCGCAGATCGGCGCCCTTTCGCAGCGCGCGCAGCCTTCTCACAAGCCGCAGCAGCAGGCTGCGCAGCTGGAAGCATTGCGCAAGATGCTGCTCGCCATGGTCCAGGATGTGCGGGTGGTGTTGATCAAGCTTGCAGACCACCTGCAGGTACTGCGTTTTGCGTTGCGCAGCGGCAACGCTTTTCTCAACCGAAATGCGGCGGACCTCACGCGCGACATTTTTGCCCCGCTCGCGAACAGGCTCGGCGTGTGGCATCTCAAGTGGGAGCTCGAGGACCTGGCGTTTCACATCCTCGAGCCGGACATGTACAAGACCATCGCACGCGCGCTCGACGAGAAGCGGCTCGATCGTGAGCGCTACATCGAGGCGCTGATTGCTTTGCTCAAAGGCGAGCTTGCCCGTGCCGGCATCGTTGCAGAGGTGACGGGCCGGTCGAAGCATCTCTACAGCATCTACAAAAAACTGCAGCGCAAGAACGTCGGGCTCGAAGCGCTGCACGATGTGCGAGCCGTGCGCGTTCTCGTCGACGACGTCAAGGATTGTTACGCGGCGCTCGGACTCGTACACCACCTCTGGTCTCCGATTCCGAAAGAATTCGACGACTACATCGCGAAACCGAAAAGCAACAGCTATCGCTCGCTGCATACCGCGGTGATCGGCCCGGAAGGTAAAGCGGTGGAAGTGCAGATCCGCACGCAGGAGATGCATCAGCATTCGGAGCTTGGTGTGGCCGCACACTGGCGCTACAAGGAGAACGCACGCAACGATCGCGCGTTCGACGACAAGATCGCGTGGCTGCGTCAGGTGCTGGAGTGGAAAGACGAAGTGAGCGATGCCGGCGAGCTCGCGGAGCAGTTCAAGACGCAGCTCCTGGCGGACACGGTTTACGTGTTGACGCCGCAGGGGCGCGTGGTCGATCTGCCGCACGGCGCGACGCCGGTCGATTTCGCGTATCACGTACATACGGAGCTCGGTCACCGCTGCCGTGGCGCCAAGGTAGACGGCGCGATCGTTCCGCTCAATACACCGCTCAGGAACGGGCAGCAGGTGGAAATACTGGCCGCGAAGCAGGGCGGCCCGAGCCGCGACTGGCTGAATCCCGAACTGGGGTTTCTGAAAAGCCAGGCCGCCCGTACCAAAGTTCGGCACTGGTTCAATCGGCAGAACCTGGAGGCTGATGTTGCGAACGGCCGCACGCTGCTCGAAAAGGAATTACAGCGGCACGGAATGACGGCGCTCAACCTCGACAAGCTTGCCGAGGACGGGGGATACGCCCGGCTCAACGATTTTCTCGTCGACATCGCGCGCGGCACGATCGGACCGAAGGTCCTTCAGGAATTGCTGAGACCGGCACCGCCGCCGATCGAATCACCGGCCGCATTGCCGGTTTCGCGCAAGTCACGCGGGGAGAATCGCAGCAGCGTGCTGATCGTCGGTGTGGACAAGCTCCTTACGTTGACGGCGAAATGCTGCAAGCCCGCGCCGCCCGAGCCGATCGTCGGTTTCGTCACGCGAGGTCGCGGGGTGAGCGTGCATCGAGCGCAATGCGCCAGTCTCAAGCGTCTGGATCCCGAGCGCCGCGTCGCGGCGGAGTGGGGCCTCGCCGCGGGCGCGACGTTCCCCGTGGACGTCATGGTCGAAGCGCTGGATCGGACCGGATTGCTGCGGGACATTTCGGACGTGCTTACGCGCGAGCGCATCAACGTGACGGCGACGGCGACTCAGACGACTATCAACTTCGCGCGCATGCGCTTCACGCTCGAGATTCAAAACCTCGATCAGCTCCAGCGCGTGCTCGGCTACGTGCGTGATGTCAAAGGTGTGATGAGCGCCGTACGGCGCTAGGTCTAGCGCGCGCAGCGAAAGCCGATGTTGTGATGTCCTGAGGCGGGATTGCGGGAGAGATTGCGGCCGCGCTGAGTGGTGGTTATTTCGCTTGCAGGTGAATCGTGTCCGCCGCCGCGCGTGGCACGCACCGGCCCCGGCTTCGGATCTTCGCGACCATCATCCGCTCGGTAGGGATAAGGGCGATAAGCGCTCGATACCCATTGCCAGGCGTTGCCTGCCATCTCGCGGGCACCATACGGGCTTGCGCCGGCCGGAAACCCATCCACAGCTGCCGTGGCGTTGTACCCGGACTCGTATTGCGCCCTGCGTCTGTCCGGAAGGTCCATACCCCACGGATAGCGACGCGCGTCTGTTCCGCGTGCGGCTTTTTCCCATTCGGCTTCGGTCGGCAGACGTTTGCCGCGCCAGGCGCAGTATTGCACGGCTCCGCTCCACGGGACCTCGACGACCGGATGGTTCGCGTAGCCTGCATCCGCAGTCCAGCGCTCGCCGCGACGATGAATCCGTGCGTCCCGATCGTCGGAGTCGTAAAGGCCGGGTGGCAGTGACGCTCCGAGGGTGTTCAGATATTCCGAGAACTGCGCGTTGGTAACCGGAAACCGATCGATCGTGTAAGCGGTCAGGGTTACTTCGTGGGCTGGCCGCTCGTCTTCAGGTCCTTCGGTAGTACCCATCCTGAAGGGACCTGCGGGTACCGATACCATTTCGCTCAACGGAGCCTGAGCGCCAGCCGCCAGGGCTGCGCCGAAGACCCCAATGGCGATGGCGAGGCGCTTCATCGATTACGGCCGCTGGCGGTGGATCTTACTGCAACAAGCTGCTGATTTGTTTGTGGCTCCTGGGCTGTTCCGCTAAAATGACGCTCCTTCAGGCGCGTAGCTCAGCTGGTTAGAGCGCCACCTTGACATGGTGGAGGTCGTTGGTTCGATCCCAATCGCGCCTACCAGATACCAAAAGTGCGGCCCGCCGCACTTTTTTTGTTTATATGGACCCGGCGCCGCGAGCTGCCTAGAGGGTAGAGCACCCAGATGGGCGCATCGTGGTTTTTCGTTTATGTAGCGCCGCCAGGCGCCTAGAGGGTAAAGCGCCCGGACGGGCGCATTGTAGGTTTTCGTGCCACAGATAAAGCTTCCTGACGGCTCCATCCGTTCCTACGACCGCCCCGTAAGCGTGGCAGATATCGCTGCGTCGATCGGTCCCGGGCTCGCGAAAGCAGCGCTGGCCGGGCGGGTGAACGGCAAGCTCGTCGATACCGCGTACGTCGTGGATTCGGACGCGGACGTTGCGATCGTGACGGATAAGGACGCCGACGGCCTCGACGTCATCCGGCACTCCAGCGCGCACCTGCTCGCGCACGCCGTGAAAGAACTGTTCCCCGATGCGCAGGTGACCATCGGTCCGGTCGTGGAAGACGGCTTCTACTACGACTTCTCCTACAAGCGGCCATTCACGCCGGAAGATCTTGCCGCAATCGAAAAGCGCATGGCGGAGCTATCGAAACGAGACATCAGAGTCGAGCGCACCGTGATGCCGCGCGACGAAGCGGTCAAGTTCTTCCGCGACATGGGCGAGCAGTACAAGGCGGAAATCATCGCCTCGATCCCGCAAGGTGAGCAGATTTCGCTCTACAGGCAAGGTGATTTCATCGACCTCTGCCGTGGCCCGCACGTGCCCTCCACCGGCAAGCTCAGGGTCTTCAAGCTCATGAAAGTGGCGGGCGCGTACTGGCGCGGAGACTCGAAGAACGAGATGCTCCAGCGCATCTACGGCACCGCGTGGGCGAGAAAAGAAGAACAGGATGCGTACCTGCATCGCCTCGAAGAAGCCGAGAAGCGCGACCACCGGAAGCTCGGCCGCGCCCTCGATCTCTTCCACATCCAGGACGAAGCTCCGGGTATGGTGTTCTGGCATCCGAAAGGCTGGACGGTGTGGCAGCAGGTCGAGCAGTACATGCGCAACGTCTACCGCGAGACCGGCTTCCAGGAAGTGCGCTGCCCGCAGATCCTGGATGTGTCCCTGTGGCAGCGCTCGGGCCACTGGGACAATTTCCGGGAGAACATGTTCTTTACCGCGTCGGACAATCGGGAGTACGCGGTGAAGCCCATGAACTGCCCCGGGCATGTGCAGGTGTTCAACAGCGGACTACGCAGTTACCGGGATCTCCCGCTTCGCTACGGCGAGTTTGGTTCCTGCCACCGCAACGAACCTTCGGGCGCGCTCCACGGGATCATGCGGGCGAGGGCGTTTACGCAGGACGACGGACACATCTTCTGCACGCCGGCGCATATCGAATCCGAAGTGGAAGCGTTTCACCGCAAGGCGCTGGAGGTTTACGCGGATTTCGGGTTTACCGACGTGACTGTGAAGCTCGCGCTGAGGCCGGACAAACGCCTGGGCACCGACGAAATCTGGGACCAGGCCGAAAACTCATTGCGCGAGGCGCTGCGAAAATGCGGCGTGCAATGGCAGGAATTGCCTGGTGAAGGCGCTTTTTACGGTCCGAAAATCGAATACCACCTGAAGGATAGTATCGGTCGTCCCTGGCAATGCGGTACGATCCAGGTCGATTTCATGATGCCGGGGCGGCTCGGGGCCGAGTACGTCGACGAGGACAACACCCGCAAGCCGCCCGTCATGCTGCATCGGGCGATCGTCGGCTCGATGGAGCGTTTCATCGGCATCCTGATCGAGAACTACGCTGGCGCGATGCCTGTCTGGCTCGCCCCGGTCCAGGCGGTGGTGATGAACATCTCCGAGCCTCAGATCGAATACGCACGAAGCGTCACGGGAGCCCTCCGGAAAGCCGGTTTTCGCGCCTCCGCCGACTTGAGGAACGAGAAAATTTCCTATAAAATTCGCGAACATAGTTTGCAAAAGCTGCCTTACCAGGTCGTCGTGGGCGACAAGGAAGTGGCAGCTCATCAGGTAGCCGTACGCACCCGACGGGCAGAGGATCTGGGCCGCATGACGGTCGAGGACTTCGTTTCCCGTTTGAAAGCCGACGAGGCGCAAAGGGGAAGGACGGCTTGAGATCAACGAACAGGGAGTAACGTCGCATAGCTCAGGAAAAGGAAGCCCGGATCAACGGCGAGATCACTGCACCGGAAGTCAGACTGATCGGCGCGGGCGGTGAACAGGTCGGGGTCGTCAGTCTCGCTGCTGCAAACAAAATGGCCGAAGAGGCCGAGCTCGACCTGGTGGAAATAGCGCCGACCGCGGTTCCGCCGGTCTGCCGCATCATGGATTACGGGAAGTTCAAGTACCGTGAGAGCAAGAAGCGGCACGAAGCGAAGCTCAAGCAGAAGCAGATCATCGTCAAGGAAGTGAAGTTTCGCCCTGGCACCGATGAGGGCGATTACAAGATCAAGCTTCGTAACCTGGTCCGATTTCTGGAAGAGGGCGACAAGACAAAGGTCACGCTCCGGTTTCGCGGCCGCGAGCTTGCGCACCAGGAGTTCGGCATTCGGCTCCTCGAGCGCATCCGCGGCGATCTCGAGCCTTACGGCGTCGTCGAGCAATGGCCGAAGATGGAAGGGCGTCAGCTGATCATGGTGATGGCGCCGAAATTGAAGCCCGTTCCCGCGAAGCCGGCCAAGGCGAAAGCGCCGGCGGAGGGCACTGCAGCTCCGGCAAAGGCGGCATCGAAGCCGCGCGCCACGGCAGCGAAAGCGGCTGCTGCGTCTCAGGCAACACCATCGGCCAGCGAAGCCGAAAAGTAGGAACGAAGTAGAGTTTGACGAACAAGTAGTTGTCCGGGCTTCAAAGTCTTCCGCGGGAAGCGCCCGGCGCTATCTAAAAAAGGAAGTACGATGCCGAAACTCAAAACCAAGAGCGGCGCGGCGAAGCGTTTCAAGAAGCTCGCAAATGGCAAGTTCAAGCGCAGCAGTGCGAACCTGCGCCACATCCTCACGAAGAAAGCCCAGAAGCGTAAGCGTCACCTCCGGGGTACGACGACCACGCATCCATCGGACAAGCGCGCCTTGAAGGCGATGCTGCCGTACTGAGAGGAGACGAGCCATGCCACGAGTAAAAAGAGGTGTCATCGCCCGTGCTGCCCACAAGAAAGTACTGCAGCAGGCGAAAGGTTTTCGGGGACGCAGGAAGAACGTATTCCGTATTGCCAACGAAGCGGTTATGCGCGCGGGCCAGTATGCGTATCGTGACCGCCGCAACAAGAAGCGTGACTTCCGTGCGCTGTGGATCACGCGTATCAACGCCGCGGCGCGCGAATACGGCATGACGTACAGCGTGTTCATGAATGGACTCAAGAAAGCGGAGATCGCGGTCGATCGCAAAGTGCTCGCGGATATCGCGGTGCTGGATAAAGCCGCGTTTGCGAAGTTCGTCGAAAAAGCCCGCGCGAGCCTCGCAGCCAGCGCGTAGCTCGCTGGCGCGGCGCCGTGAACAAGAAAGAGGGAAAACACGCTGGAGCGCGGAGCAGGGGCCCCACTGGTGGGGATGCGACCGTGTAAGCGCGCATGGGCCCGCGGTCCTAACTCGAGCGCTACTGCCCGCTACCGGGTCGCACCTACCGCGATGCGGCAGGCACTGCTCCGCCGTCCGCGGGCCAGGTTTCCCTCCTTTGCCCCTCCTTTCCTAGCGCCATGCTCGACGTAGATGCCATCG
>DASRIK010000255.1:0-7996 GCA_035650035.1 Burkholderiales bacterium
TGATCGCAGGGTTGCCGGGCGAAGATCTCGAAAGTTTCGGACGCGGCTTCGATCGTCTTCATGCACTCGCGCCGCACGAGATACAGGTTGGAATTCTGAAGCGCCTTCGCGGTACGCCCATCGCGCGGCACACGGAGCGCTTCGCGATGCGCTACAACCCCGACTCCCCGTACAACGTCCTGCAAACCGATCGAATCGCATTCGGCGACATGCAGCGCATCGCGCGCTTCGCCCGCTACTGGGACATGATCGGCAATTCCGGGCGGTTTCGCCGTGCGCTCACGCTGCTCCTCGAGGGTTTCCCTTACGCGCGCTTCATGCGGTTCTCGGACTGGCTTTACGCCACTACCAGCAAAACGCACGAGATCGCGCTCGAGCGGCTGTTCGAGCATGTATATCTGTTTCTCACCCGCGAGCTCGGCATCGCTCCGGCTGCGGCTTCCGCCGCGTTGCTCGCGGATTACGAGGCGAGCGGGGCGCGCGGGAGACTTTCGTTCATGCCCGACCGCACCCCACGTGAGACGCGCGTGCGCGCGAGCACCGAGCGCGCTGAGTTGAGACAGGCACGGCATTTGCGATAATGGCGCCCGCGAAGCGACCCAGGAGAACAGAATGGCTGATGCGATCGTCGAAACGAATGCTGCCACACCGCGACACGGGCTCGTCACCCTGACCCACGTGCTCTACGGAATGCATGCGTTCAGCGCGCTCATGGGTGTGCTCACGCCTGCGTTCATCGTGACGTCGTTTCTCGCGGGCTGGCCTTCGATCATCGCCGTCATCATCAACTACATTAAACGCGACGACGTACGCGGGACGTACCTCGACTCGCATTTCAGCTGGCAGCTCCGCACGTTCTGGTATGCATTGCTGTGGGTCGTCGTCATGGGTCTGCTGATCATGACGCTCATCGGCATACCGGTTGCGATGCTCGTCGGCATGGGCGTCGGTATCTGGGTGATCTACCGCATCGTGCGCGGATGGCTCGCGTTGATCGAAGCCCGGCCGGTGCGTCGCTACGAATCGAACGCCGTATGACGGACGAGGCCGTCAGGATCGACAAATGGCTGTGGGCGGCGCGCTTCTTCAAGACGCGCTCGGCCGCGCAGCAGGCGATCGAAGGCGGCAAAGTAAAGCTCAACGGCGAGCGCACGAAGCCCGCGAAAGATCTGAAGCCCGGCGATCGGCTCGTCATCCATATCCGCGGATACGAGTGGAGCATACAGGTGCTGCGGCTTTCCGCGCAGCGGGGACCGGCTCCCGTTGCGCGAACGCTCTACGAAGAAAGCGACGAGAGCCGCGCCAGGCGCGCACTGGAAGTGGAGAAGCGGCGCCGCTTCAACGAGCCCGCGAGCACGCTCCAGGGACGTCCCACGAAGCGCGACCGGCGCGTGCTGGACCGGTGGCAGGACGAGACTTAGGCGCTCTTAGGCGCTTTGCGCTCCGGGCCGGCCGTTCTGGACGGCGTAGGTTGCGAGCGTGCGAATCGGCGAATCCGGCTCGGCCGCGCTCCCGATCGTGCGGATGCGCGCGATGCAGCGGGCGTGCGTGAGCTCGAGCGTCGTATAGCCGCGTCTCGTACCGTTCGCGAACGAGACGTGAGGATTTTCCTGCAACAGCAGCTCCACGCGTTTCGGGCTTGGCCCTTGTGAACTGATCGAAGGGCATATGAATTCCGTCGCGACGACAGCCGAATGCGCGTCGTTGAAATCGACCTTGAGATCGGCTACGGCTGCGGTATGCACGTCCCCGCCCAGCACCACGGGGTTCGATACCCTGTGGCCCGTGACCGCTTCGAGCAGTCGTTCGCGCGCACGCGGATAACCGTCCCAGCCATCGGTCCAGTAATCGGCGCCAGGTCCCGGCCGCCGGTCAACCTGAGCCATCATCGTCTGCTGCGCGATCACGTTCCAGTGCGATGAGGAGCGTCCAAGACTTGCGTGCAGCCAGCGCTCCTGCGTGCGGCCCAGCATCGTGAGCTTCGGGTCGAGGCGCCCGGCACAGTCGGTTTCCGGTACGACGTTGCTGCCGCCGCGCTCGGGCCGGGGACACACCTGGTGCGAGCGGTACTGCCGCGTATCGAGCACGTAAAAGCGCGCGAGGGGGCCATATGCCGCCGTGTGATAGAGCTGCATGTCGTGGCCGCGTGGACGGGCCCAGGCGGGAAGCGGCATGTGCTCGTAGTACGCGCGATAGGCTGCCGCACGGCGCGCGAGAAAAACATCCGGCGGATCGAGGTCCTGCGAGCGATCGTTCGCATAGTCGTTGTCGACTTCGTGATCGTCCCACGTGACGAGCCAAGGGAACGCGGCATGCGCCGCCTGCAAATCCGGATCGCTCTTGTACAGCGCGTAACGATTGCGATATTCGTCGAGCGTGTATGGCTCCAGGGCGCCGTGCTTGCGGACGTGAGCGCGTCCCCAGGACGATTCGTAGATGTAATCACCCAGGTGGATTACGAGGTCGAGCTCTTCCCGTGCCATGTGCCGATAGGCCGTGTAATAGCCCTGCTCATACTGCTGGCACGACGCGAATGCGAAGCGCACCGGTGCCGGCATTGCGCTGGCCTCCGGCGCCGTACGGGTGCGACCTGCCGGGCTCAACGCATCGCCTGCGCGAAAGCGATACCAGTACGGCCGCGCGGGTGCGAGTCCGTTCACGTCGACATGAACGGTGTGCGCCCATTCCGCTTCTGCGAGCGCGGCGCCCTGCGCCACGACATTTGCGAACGTTTCGTCTGCCGCGACTTCCCAGCGTACGGGAACCGATGCGGGCAGCATGCCACCGCCGAGCAGCGGCTCCGGAGCGAGCCGTGTCCACAGCGTCACACCGTCGGCGCGCGGATAGCCGGAGGCGACTCCGAGCGTATACGGATACGCTGCAAAGCGAGGCTGCGCGAGCACCCGGCGCGCCCGACCCGCGTATGCGGACGCAAGCAGCCCTGCGCTGCACTGGAGAAACCGGCGGCGTGTGATTGTCATTCGAATAGCCCCTGACTCTAACGCGCCCGGTCGCTTGTGCGATGACCGTCTCCTGCGTTTTTTGCAGGCGTTCTTCGCCCGTGCGTGATCGTGTGCAAGACGTTTAGAATCGCGGGTCTGGCATGAAGCCCCGGGACAAAGGACCGTAACATGAAGGGTATGATCGCAGCGCTTGCTCTCGCATCGGTTTGCGGAATGTCGTATGCGGCTGAAATCAGGGTATTGAGCGCGGGCGCCGTCGAGCCCGGGTTGCACGCGTTCGCGAAGCTCGCGAAACAGGAAACCGGCCACGACCTGAAGATCCAGTTCAATACCGCGCCTCAGATCGCGAAGCGCCTCGCCGCCGCCGAAGTCTACGACATTCTCATCTCGCCCCCGGCGGCGATCACGAACGCCGCGAAGGAGGGCAAAGTGCTCGCCGAGACGCGCGCGCCCGTCGGGCGCGTCGGTGCGGGCATCATCGTGCGCACGAGCGCGGCTGCGCCGGACGTGTCGTCGGTCGATGCGCTCAAACAAGCGCTGCTCGCCGCGGATTCGGTCGTCTACAACACGGCTTCTACAGGACTCTATCTCGACAAGCTTTTCGGGAAGATGGGCATCCTCGATCAGCTCAAGCCGAAGAGTACGCGCTATCCCGACGGCGCGTCCGTGATGGAGCACGTCATCAAAGGCAAAGGGAACGAGATCGGCTTCGGTGCGATCACGGAGATCAAGATGTACGAGCCGAAAGGTCTCAAGCTGATTGGCCCGCTGCCGGCGGACGTTCAGAACTACACGAGCTACGAGGCGGTCGTGATGAACGGTGCGCCCGCGACGGAGGCCGCTCGCGCGGTGCTGAAGCTCCTTGCCTCGCCGGCCGGTAAGGCTGCGTTCGTCTCGGGCGGAGTCGAGTAGAGCGCGCGAAGCTCGCGAGAGACCTGTCGTGAAAACGCTCAACGTGATCGGTGCCGGCCGTGTCGGCCGCACGCTGGCATCGCTGTGGAGCGAGAAGCACACGTTCGAAGTGAAAGACGTCCTCGACGGGAAACCCGACGGTGCGCGCGCCGCAGTAGCGTTCATCGGCGACGGCATCGCAGTCGAGGCGATCGAAGCAATGCGGCCGGCGGACGTGTGGATGATCACAACGCCGGATCGCGCCATCCTCGCCTCGGTGCAAACGCTTGCTGGGGCCGGACTGCTGCGGCAAGGCGATATCGTGTTTCACTGCAGCGGCTCGCTCGCCTCGAGCGAGCTCGCGTTCGCGCGCACGCTCGGCGCGCACGTTGCGAGCGTCCATCCGCTGAAAACCTTTGCCGACCCGCGCGAAGCGGTGCGCACGTTCGTCGGCACGCACTGCGCAGGCGAAGGCGACCGCGGGGCCATGGACGTGCTGGTGCCGGCGTTCGAACGTATCGGCGGGCGCGTCGCCGAGATCGATCCGCAGTTCAAGACGATCTACCACGCTGCGAGCGTGATCGTCTGCAATTACCTGACGGCGCTCCTCGAGACGGGACTCCGCTGTTACGAGCGAACCGGGCTGAGCCGCGAAACGGCGACCGCGATGATAGAGCCCATCGTCCGCGAGACGCTCGATAACGTTCTCGAGCTTGGCACTGCGGATGCGCTGACGGGTCCCGTTGCGAGAGGTGACGATGCCGTGGTCGCCCGGCACCTGCATGCGCTGGAAGCATGGGATGCCCGCGTCGCGTCGATCTACAGAGAGCTCGGTGCGGTGGCGCTGGATCTTGCACGGAGGCGAGGCGAAGTGGAGGAGGACGCACTGGTACGCATCGAGGCACTGCTCAAGAAGCAGTAACGCAGGCTTGCCGCGCAGGCCGCGCTGCAGTTACTCATTCCGTTTTGATGCCCGCAGTTTTGATGATGCGACTCCATTTCGCGATTTCGGCGCTGATGTGCGTGGCGAGCTCGCCCGGTGTGCTGGGTTGCGGCGTGACGCCTTGGGCGATGAGACCCTCCTGCACGTCCGGTTTTCTCAGCACCATGACGAGCTCGCGATTGGCGCGATCGACGATCGGCTTCGGCGTGCCGGCGGGCGCGAAGATCGCCATCCACAGGGCAACTTCATAATCGGGAAAGCCGAACTCCTTCACTGTCGGTACGTCCGCAAGCGCGGGCAGGCGCGTGGCGCCGGTCGTCGCCAGTGCGCGCACGCGTCCCGCGCGCATATGCGGAAGCGCGGGCGCCGTGCTGCCGATCCACAGCTCGACGCGGCCCCCAACGACATCAATCACCGATGCGGCCGAGCTCTTGTACGGCACGTGGGTGAGTTTTACGTTCGCGAGGATCGAGAGGAGCTCTCCGGCAAGATGCGCCAGGCTCGCGTTTCCGACCGACGTGTAGCGGATTTCGCCCGGTTTGGAGCGCGCGAGCTGGATGAGCTCATGAAGGTTCTTTGCCGGAACGCCTGGATAGACCGCCATCGCGTAAGGTACGTTGCCTATGAGGCCCACCGGCGCGAAGTCTCGCTGCGGATCGTACGAGAGCTTCGGGTTGAGTGCTTTCGCGAGCGAGTGCGTGCTCGCCGTGCCGAGCAGCATCGTGTAGCCGTCGGGCGTCGCGCGCTGAACTACATCGACACCGATCGCCCCGCTCGCGCCCGCTCGATTGTCGATGACGACCGGTTGGCGCAGACGTTCGGAAACGTGCGGCTGGATCAGTCGCAGCACCACATCGACCGTGCTTCCCGCGGGAAAAGGCGTAACGATCCGTACGGGCCGGGCAGGCCACGCGTCCGCCGTGGCTGCCGCGACACCGGCCGCTGGCAGCGCCGCGAGCAGGACTGCAAGCACGATTTTCATCACTTCAGATTGTCCTCGAGGTTCGTCAGGAGATCGCGCATGTCGTTCAGCGCGTTGAACCGCGGTTGCGCCGCAAGGTGGGGCGTGATGATCACGTTTTCGAATGCGAGCAGCGGGTCGTCGCCGCGGCCCGGCGCCTCGTACAGCGGATCCAGTGCAAAGCCGCCGAGTCGCCCCGAAGCGAGCGCGTCGATCAGTGCCTCGCGCTCGACCACGTCGGCGCGCGCGACATTGACGAGCCGCGCACCGGGTTTCATGTGCGCGAATGCCGTCCGATCGAATATGTGGCGAGTCGAGGGGTTCCCCGGCACGTTGATGCTGACCCAGTCGCACTCGGCGAGAAGCGCTTCGAACGGCCGGTATTCCGCGTGCCAGCGCGTGACCTCTTCTGCAGGCAGCGCCTGGCGCTGGTGGTAGACGATGCGCATGCCGAATGCCGCAGCGCGGGTCGCGAGCTCGCGTCCGATCTCGCCCAGGCCGATGATGCCGAGCGTCGCACCTGACAGGATGTCCAGTCCGCCGACGCGCGCCCAGTTCGAGCCCGCGGTGTGCCGGCGATCGTAGAGCTTCGGTGCGAAACCCGCCCCGCGGAGCTGATCGATGCTCACGCGACCGGCCACTCGCGTGAGCTTGCGCGCGAGGGCGAGCATCAGAGCCATCGCGTGCTCGGCGCACGCGATGTTCGCTCGCCGCCGCAACGTCAGCACCGGGATGCCGCGTGCGCCACATGCTGCAAGGTCGATGTTTCGCGTGATGGCGCCGAATTTCTGCACGGCTCGAAGCCGCGGCGCTGCCGCCAGCTCTGCGCTGCCGACCCGGAGGCTCTCGATGACCACCGCGTCGGCTTGCGGAAGCGCGTCGCGGTACGCAGCTTCGGAATCGACGAGCTGCACGTTGGCAGGGTATAGGCACGATACTTTCGCCCGCACATCCTGCACCCAGCCACGGAAGTCGGGCAGGTCGCACGAGAAAAAATCGGCAAAAGCGTCGATGCGCTCCCGGGATGTCGCCGGATCGAGAACGATGCCGATGATTCTCAGGAACCAGTCATCCTCGACGACGATCGCGGGCCGTGGTGCTGCGCTCATGTCGAAGCCGTGCCGCGCTCGGTGTCGATCTCGAGAGCACGAGCCACGCGTGTGTGCATGTTGTACGCACCGACGAGCACGGTGATTTCGACCACCTGCCGGTCGTCGAAATACCGCCTGAGCTCCACGTGCAACGCATCGGGCACTTCGATGTCTCCCGTCATCGCATCCGTCCACGCGAGTGCGGCACGCTGCGCGTCGGTGAAGACCGCGCTCGGCCGCCAGTCGCCAAGCGCTTCGATCTGTGCCCTGGTGACGCCGGCTTTCGATGCGTGCGAAGCGCCGTGGATTTGCGCCTGGTATTCCGCGCCGTTCAGAACGCAGACGCGCAGGATGATCATTTCACGGAGCGCCGGCTCGAGGGCCGTTTTGAAGCGCACTGTGGAGTTGAAATCGAGCCAGCTCTCCGCCACCGGCGGGCTGTTCAGCAGCACACGATAAAGATTGATGAGCCTGCCACGCTCGCTCTTCACCCGTGAAATGAACGCGGCAAGATCCCCGCGCTCCTCGCCGATCAGCGGCACTCTGGCCATTACGAGGTTTTCCTTGATGATGTGCCCGTCGTTACGTTCGGGCCGTGCGGATCATTGTATGGCGTGTCTTGCGCTGTGACGCATCCGTCCAGGCTCCCTTCTCCCAGTCCGCGACGGGCCCCTCAACGATGCGGAACAGGGGGTGAGGTTTTGGCGCATTCAGGTAACCGAGCTCGGCTCCGCGTGCGGGATCCCGCGTTCGCAGCTTTTTCATGAGATGCCGCCATTCAAAATCGAGCTGATCGCGGCTATCGAGGTATTTGGGGTGAAGCGTCCAGATTCGCATACTCGCCAAGGTGCGCTTTCGCGGGCCGCTATACGCCCTGAAAGCTGATCAGGCCTCTGCGACTTTTTCGTAATGCAAGACGGTGGGGAATGGGTCGTAGAAATGATGCAGCAACTGTCGCCACTTCTCGTACTGCGCTGATTTCCGGAAACCCTCTTCGTGTGCGGCCACGCTGTCCCATCGAACCAGGAGGAGGTATTGCCCCTCCCGCTCCAGACAGCGCTGCAGCTCGTGTGACCGGTACCCGGGCATCGAGGAAATGATGAGCTGCGCTTCGCGAAATGCAGCCTCGAAGGCGCGGGACTTGTCC
>DASRIK010000256.1:0-3849 GCA_035650035.1 Burkholderiales bacterium
GAGGCAAGCGCGTTGCCCTTACCGAGTGCGGGAAGGAGAAAGGTTTCGAAGCCGCAATCGTGGACCAGCTTCGCTGCGTCGGCGTCACCGTTGACGGCGAACACGACGCCAAAACCCTGCTGGTCGCGAAGCGCTCGCGCGAGCGTCAGGCTGCGCTTCACATGGCCGTAGCCGAAGGTGAACCCGCCGTCGCAGCGGATGATCGCGACGCCACCGCGGTTATCGAGCGTCTTCTGGCGCACATGCGCGTTGATCCGGCCGAGCTTCGGCTCACGCTCGAGCAGCAGCAGGAGATCGGCGAGAGACGCTTCGCCAGCCTTGGCCTCGAGCCGCTGGTGGATGGCTTCGATGAAGGCGAGATCGTCGGGCGTATCGATGGTCAAACGGGCGCCGCGGCGTGCGAGACGCGGATCGGGCGCTGCGTGAACGATGCGCACGAAGTCTGGATGCGTCTTGAAGTAGCCGGAGACATGCTCGCGTGCGACGGGATCGTGGGACACTTCAGCGACAAGGCGATCGAGCGCGCGGCGCGAGAACGGGTCCACGCCTTCATGCGCGCATTGCTTCCCCGGCTCGACGAGCACGTAGTCGCCTTCCGCGGCGATGAGCGTGTTCACCATGTGATCGACGAATTGTGGATCGATGAACGGCGCGTCTGCCGACACGCGCACGATGATATCGGCTTCGGTCTTCTCCGCCGCGAGCTTGAAGCGTTCGAGGACATTGTCCTCAGGGCCACGCACGACATCGATCTTCTCGTCGCGGCAGTAGGTTTCGATCGCATCGTCACGCGGATTGTCGGAGGTGGCGACGACGACCCAGTCGAGCGTCTTACAGCGGGTGAGGCGATAGAGCACATGCCACAGCAGCGGTTTGCCTGCGACCGGTTTCAGCACCTTTCCCGGAAAGCGTGTCGAGCCCATGCGGGCTTGGACGATGGCGACGACACGCGGAGCTGCTGGCTTACTGCTCATGCAGCGGGCTTCCAGCTGGCGCGCACGTGGCGTAGCGGGCGAAGCCCGTCCGCAGGATCGGCGCGCCATTCGCGGTCGGACAATTCGGCGGCGACCGGTTCCTTGAAGCCCGTGCCGTCGGCGCGCTCGCCTTCACGGATGCGCGCGATCACGGGGGCGATTTCCTCGGGCAGCCAGCAATGGCCGGCTTCGTACTCGGCGCCTTTGCCGTCGAGGTCGAGATGGAATTCGACCGCGCTTGCGCCCCAGCGATGCACGGCGCGTTCGATCACCGCGGGCGAGCGCGTATGGTCGGACCAGCCGACGGCCGCTTGCGTATGTGCGCGGATCGCGGCGATGGCGGAGAGATTGGCGTCCTCGGGCGGCGCGGGATAGGCGGAAACGCAATGCAGGACGGTGATGTCGCGGCAATGCGCGCGCTTCAGCGTCGCAACGGCTGCTTTGATCTCCGGCATCGTCGCCATGCCGGTCGAGATGATCACAGGTTTGCCGGTCGCAGCGCAGGCTTCAAGCAATCCGTCCCACAACAGCTCGTAGGACGCGATCTTGTAGAACGCGACGAAGGGCTCCAGCTCTTCGACCGCCGCGAGATAGAACGGTGTGCAGGAAAATTCGATTCCGCGCATCCTCGCACGCTCGGCGAGCGGCGCCAGATGCGCGACCGGAAGCTCCCATTTCGCGCGTGCGCGGTGCTTGGCGCTCTTCGCAAGGATTTCGGGCGCGAACAACTCGGCGATGCGGAAGAGCTGGAACTTTACCGCGTCACAACCGCAATCGGCTGCGACGTCGACGAAAGCGAGCGCACGAGAGAGGTCCTGACCGTGATTGCTTGATGCTTCAGCGATGAATTTGACCGGCACGCCCACCCCCGCACTTAACGCCTTCTTAAATGGTGCATGGCTAAGACGGCGTTAACGGGGAGCGCAAATGGCAGCGTCTGCCGCCAAAACCGTCATTTCATGGACCGATGAGTCGGACCACGATCACGATGGGCCGCTGATCACACGCGCGCACGATTATGACGTGATCGCCTGCGAGGTTTGCGGCTTTCGCCACGTGATCCCCCTGCCCGATCCCAAGAGCCTCGAAAGCGCCTATCGCGAGGCCTATTACAGCGAGGAGAAGCCCACCTTCCTTGCCCATGCGGGCGAGGACCAGGAATGGGCCTCCCTTTCGCAGCGCGACCGGCTGGAGAGTTTCGAGAGCCTGCTGCCGACGAACCGGAGGCGGCTCCTGGATGTGGGCGCAGGCCCGGGGTTTTTCCTCAAGACGGCAGCCTCACGCGGCTGGCAGGTGCTGGGCGTCGAACCCTCGCGGCAGGCGGCGGCGCATGCGCGCGGGCTCGGCGTCGAGATGGTCGAAGGCTTTTTCAACGCGGAAACCGCCGCGACCCTAGGACGCTTCGATGTCGTGCATCTGAACAACGTTCTCGAGCACGTGCCCAATCCGGGGGAGATCGTGTCTCTCGCCCGCGATCTGCTGACGCCGGGCGGGCTTATCTGTCTCAACGTGCCCAACGATTTCACGCCGTTCCAGGAAAGCGCGCGCTCGACGCTGACGCTCACCGCGTGGTGGGTCGCGCCGCCGCATCACCTGAACTATTTCGATTTCGAATCGCTCTCCCATCTGGTGACGCGCTTGGGCTTCGACGTGCGCGAGCGCTTTACGTCGTTTCCGATGGAGCTGTTTCTGTTGATGGGCCTCGATTACACCAAGGACAGCACGCTCGGACGCGCCTGCCACAACCAGCGCAAGCGCTTCGATTTGAGCCTTGAAAAAGCAGGTTTTAGCGAGACTCGCCGCGCCTTCTATCGCGCGCTCGCGGCCGCCGGTCTGGGACGCGAAGCCGTCGTCATCGCGGTGAAGAAGTGACCGCAACACCGCTCTTCATCGTCTCGTCCGGACGTTCCGGCACTGCGATGATGGTCAAGGCGCTCGCCGCCGCCGAAGGTGTCACCATCGAGCACGAATACAAGGTTCACGACGTTCAGCCTTTGGCTGTACGCCGCTATCAGGGCCTTGCGGACGAGAACGAGGCCAGAGCGATCCTCTCGGCGACACATGGCGCTGCGGTTCGCGACGCGAAAACGCGGCTCTGGGGCGATTCGTCCAACAAGCTGTCGTGGCTGATTCCCGATCTGGCGGCGCTGTTCCCGGATGCGCGCTTCATCCATCTCGTGCGCGACGGCCGGAAGGTCGCGAGCTCGTATTTCTACAAGCTCGGCAGCGAATGCTACGACGACCGCTCGACCGAAATTCTCGCGGACTACCTGGCCGGCCGCGCGGACGCGCCGCCGGCCGAGAAGAAATATTGGTGGCCGCAGCCCAAGGCGGGCGAGCCCTGGGCCAAGGACTTTGCCCGCATGAATCAGTTCCAGCGCATCGTCTGGCACTGGAGCGAGATCAATCGCGTCATCATGCGCGATCTCAAAGACATCCCTGAGCACCGCCGGATGGTCATCCGGCTCGAGGAGTTGCGCTCGCAGCCTTCGACAGCGACGTCGCTGTTGGGTTTCCTCGGCCTCCCCTATCGCGACAGCTTCTTTTCGGCGTTCGCCAAGCCGCACAACGTGAACCGGCCGGTGGACACGATGCTCACACCCGAGCAGGCGGCACAATTCGCGATGTTAGCCACGCCGATGATGAAGCGGTTGGGCTATGCCGGACAGCCGGAATACGCGGTCAATTACTGAATTTCTCGACGGCTCGTGTTAGAATTGTGCCGGCCTTCGTGAGGGCGCGGCGATGCGACTTCGCTTTCCTTCTTGCGGTTTCCGCTCTGGCGGCGTGCGCAACGGTGCCGCCTACACCACCGCTTGCGATTACCTCGCATGTACCCACGGCCGCAGACTACCCCATTGAGTCTGTCTCCCTG
>DASRIK010000257.1:0-3439 GCA_035650035.1 Burkholderiales bacterium
GCGGTCTCGGGCAATCCGACCGTCGGTGAGCTCGCGGCGAAGCGCGGCGTCGATCCGGTCGAAGTGATGATGGATCTCGCGGTGGAAACCGATTTCAATCAGCTCTTCATGCAGTTCGACGAGGAGACCGTGCCGAAGAACGACGAGGAAGCGCTCGCCACGCTGCGGCACCCGCGTACTGTCATGACGTTCTCCGATTCGGGTGCCCACGTGAGCCTCATCATGGATTCCTCGATACATACGCATCTTCTCGCCCACTGGGTGCGCGAGAAGAATGCATTCTCGCTCGAGGAAGCCGTGAAGATGATCACCCTCACGCCGGCGGTCGCGTGGGGATTCACCGATCGCGGCTTGTTGCGTCAGGGCTGCATTGCGGATCTCAACGTCTTCGATCCCGCGACGATCGCGCCCGAGATACCGACGATCGAATACGACCTTCCGACCGGCGCGCGCAGACTCAAGCAAAAATCCGCCGGGATCAAGGCGACGATCATCGCCGGCAACGTCGCGTTCAGAGACGGCGAGCACACCGGCGCGCTGGGCGGGAAGCTGCTGCGCTCCACGGCGGGAGGCGTGCAGTAAGGCGGAGTCAGGGTGAGGGGCTGCGCCACTCGCCGTTCACGAACAGGCCTTCGTAGCGCTCTCCGTTCGGCAGCGTCAGCACGCCCGTGCCGTGCATCGCGTCGTCGCGCCATTGACCGACATAGCGACGCCCATCGGGAAAGCTCATGATGCCGCGGCCGGAGCGCGTGTTGTCCACGAGCTCTCCTTCATAGCGTTCTCCCGTCGGCCATTCCATGACGCCCCGGCCGTGCGGGATGTCGTTGCGCCACTCGCCGTCGTAACGGATGCCATCGAAAAACACCGCCTTGCCGCGGCCCTCACGATAGCCGTTTACGAACTCGCCTTCGTAGTAAGTGCCGTTGGGGTAGGCCATCTTGCCCGGGCCGTAAGGCTCGCCCTCGTGGAGCGTTCCTTCGTAAACGCGGCCACCGGACAGCTCCACACGCGTCTGCGCATGAGATGATGTGATGATGCAGAGGAGCGCGAGCAGAAGCCAGCCTGGCCATCCGCGCACGTGCGGGCGGGTCCACATTTGCGATAATCCGCACCTGACGTTCTGAACAAGGAGTAAAGCATATGCGCATGAACCGGTTAAAAAAACTCTGGCGTGAAGGCAAACCGGCGGTCGGCGGCTGGCTCTCGATTCCTCACGCATTTGCAGCTGAAATGATGGCGCACACGGGTCTCGACTGGCTCTGCGTGGACATGCAGCACGGCTGCGTCGATTACTCGGATGCCGTGAACATGCTCACTGCGATTTCCACGACCGAAGTCACACCATTGGTGCGCGTGCCCTGGAACGAGCCGGCGATGATCATGAAAGTGCTCGACGCAGGCGCATACGGCGTGATCGTGCCGATGGTCAGCAATCGGGCAGAGGCCGAGCGTGCCGTGGCCGCGTGCCGCTATCCGCCGGTTGGCATGCGAAGCAATGGACCGAACCGCGTGCTGCTCTACGCCGGCGCCGACTATCAGAAATACGCGAACGCGGAAGTCGCCTGCATCGTGATGATCGAAACGGCGGAGGGAATCGAGAAAATGGACGAGATCGTCTCGACGCCCGGCGTGGATGGTGCTTACATCGGCCCGACCGACCTCGCGCTCGCTTTAGGGCTCCCACCCGTGATGGACAACGACGAGCCCAGGCATATCGAGACCGTCAACCGCATCCTCGAAACGTGCAAGCGGCACAAGAAAGTCGCCGGCATCCATACCGCGAGCTCCAAGTTCACGCAGCGCTATCTGGATCAGGGTTTCCAGATGGTGATGCTCGGAGCCGACCGCGCGGCCATGTCGAGCTTCATGAAAGCTGAAATCGCGCGCTTGACCGGCTGGACGCCGCTCGCGCCCGTTGCTCCGCCGAGCGCCGGCGGTTACTGACGCGTATCCGGAGTCGGGTCCGCATTTCGCGGAAATTCGTACCCGACCCCACATGATTCAGTTGGAGAAGACATGAATGGTGCTGAGAGCCTGGTCCGGACATTACTGAAAGGCGGGGTGGAGGTCTGCTTCGCAAATCCGGGCACCTCGGAGATGCATTTCGTCGGCGCGCTCGATCGCGTAGAGGGTATGCATTGCGTGCTCGGTCTGTTCGAGGGCGTGTGCAGCGGCGCGGCGGATGGCTACTATCGCATGACGGACAGGCCGGCCTGCACGCTGCTGCATCTCGGCCCCGGCCTCGCGAATTCAGCGGCGAATCTGCACAACGCGAAGAAAGCGGGATCGGGCATCGTCAACGTCGTGGGCGAGCACGCGCTCTATCACATTCAATACGACACACCGCTCACGGCCGATATCGAAGGCATCGCGCGGCCGTTCTCGCACTGGGTGAAGACCTCGCCGACATCGAAGAGCGTTGCAGCCGATGGCGCGCTCGCGATACAGGCGGCGCGTGTGGCACCGGGGCAGATCGCAACACTCATTCTGCCGGCTGACACCGCGTGGGGCGAAGCCGACGGCGTCGCCGATACACCGGACACACCGCCGCCGCCGAACCCCCGGAAGGAGGACGTGGTTGCTGCGGCGAAAGCGCTCGTGAGCGCCGGCAAATCGGCGATGCTGTTCCTCGGCGGCCGGGCGCTGCGCACGCGCGGACTCGAGCTTGCCGGAAAAATCGCCGCGAAAACCGGTTGCCGCATACAAGCCGCCGGCGGAACGGCACGCATCGAAAGAGGCGCCGGGCGGGTAGCGACGCAACGATTGCACTTCGTCGTCGAGACCGCACAGGAGATGCTCAAGGGGACCACGCGAATGGTGCTGGTCGGGGCCAAGCCGCCCGCCGCATTCTTCGCATATCCCGGCAAGCCGAGTCTGCTGACGCCATCGGGATGCGAGACGACGGTGCTGTGCGGCGTCGACGGTGATCCGCTGACTTCGCTCGAAGCGCTCGCCGCAGAGCTCGGCGCGTTGAACGAAAAACCCGTTGGCGTGGCCCAGGCCGGTCGGCCGGAGCGGCCGACGGGCAAATTCACGCTGGAGGGCCTCGGTAAAGCGCTGGGCGCGACCATTCCCGAAGGCGCGATCGTCGTGGACGAGTCGGTGACGACTGGCCGCGGCTTCTTTCCGTATACCACGGGCGCACCGCCGCACGACTGGCTCAACAACATGGGCGGCTCGATCGGCTACGGCACACCGGTGGCCGTCGGTGCAGCGGTCGCCTGCCCCAATCGCAAGGTGATCGCGATGATTGGCGACGGCAGCGCCATGTACACTTTTCAGTCGTTGTGGACGATGGCGCGCGAAAGTCTGGACATCTGCGTCATGATCTTCTCCAATCGCTCGTACAAGATTCTCTACAGCCAGCTCGCCGATGTCGGTGCCGACAATCCAGGACCCCGCGCGACAGACATGCTGACGCTCGATCGCCCGACGATCG
>DASRIK010000258.1:0-4067 GCA_035650035.1 Burkholderiales bacterium
GTTCGTAACGTTCTCTCGAGGGTACTGCAGCGCGCCGGATACAAGGTCCTCACGGCGGCGGATGGGCAGGAGGCGTTGATCCTCTTTGCGCGCGAAGTGGAGCGGGTGTCCGCGGTCGTGCTCGACCTGACCATGCCTCGGCTCGATGGAATGGAAGTGATGCGGCTGTTGCGTCGCTTGTCGCCTGACGTGCGTGTGCTGCTCATGAGCGGCTACAGCGACGACGAGGTCAAGAAACGCTTCGCAGGCGAGCATATCGCGGGCTTTCTGCAGAAGCCTTTCCAGAACAAAGAGCTCACGACTCGGGTGGCCGCGCTGTTGCGCGCGTGAGCACGTGGCTAATGTGCTGTTTCCGTAGCGCACGACGCGGACGGATAACCTAACGATTCACAGCAGCAGCGATCGACGGAGGAACCGGCGTGCCCAAGGGACGTCTCGAAGCGTTCAGTGACGGAGTCATCGCCATCATAATCACGATCATGGTCCTGGAGATGGAGGCACCGCATTCGGCCGATTGGACCGCGCTGCAGCCAATACTCCCCGTGTTCATGAGCTACGTGCTGAGCTTCATTTACGTCGGCATCTATTGGAACAATCACCATCATCTCTTGCACACCGTGAAGCACGTACGCGGTGGCATGCTGTGGGCGAATACTCACCTGCTCTTCTGGCTCTCTCTCGTCCCGTTCACCACACGGTGGATCGGCGAAACGCACTTCGCGGCTCTCCCTGTCGCGTTGTACGGCATCGTGCTGCTCGGCGCTGCGGTCGCTTTCACGATCCTCGTGCGCGTGATCATTGCGCACCACGGCAAACACTCGGACCTGGCTCTTGCTGTTGGTGATGATCGCAAAGGAAAGATTTCGCTCGCGCTATATGCATTGGCCGTGGCGGTGGCGTTCTTCCAGCCGTTGGTCGCCTGCATCCTGTACGTCGTGGTCGCTGTGATTTGGCTGGTGCCGGATCGTCGTATCGAAAAGCAACTCAGCCATTCGCATTCGTGACAGCAGGCTTACGCGTCGCCGCGGCGCTGCTTCTGGCAGCGTCCAAGATCGCGCCTGCGCAGGTGCCAGACGGTCAGTTCGCTGACTCCGGGCCGCGAGCGCCCATTCGTTCTGTACAACCGTGCGTCGTGCAACGCATCGTCGACGGTGACACGATCTCCTGCAGAGGTCTTGGCAGCGTTAGGCTCATTGGCATCGACGCGCCGGAAAGGAATCAAAAGCCGTTTGGCCGCTCAGCGGCCGACGCGCTCGCATCGATGCTCCGCGTGGGGGATACGATTCAGCTGGAACGCGATGTCGCCTCGCGCGACCGCTCCAGGCGTCTGCTTGCCTACGCCTGGCGCGACGGTCGCATGCTGAACTGGCTCATGGTGCGAGGTGGATGGGCCGTCGTCCTCACGATCGCGCCTAACGTTCAGTTCGTGGACGCTTTCGTGACCGCGCAGCACCGCGCCCGAGAGGAACAACGCGGCTTATGGGCTGTCGATGGGTTCCAGTGCCTTCCTGCCGAGAGGCGACGCCGAGTGTGCTGAGCTCGCCCTTTGCGCTACATGGGTCGCTATCTATGTTTCGACCTTCATCTTCCCGTCGTCCTACTGCCTAACTATGGCCACTCCGCCTGTCCCGTCCAGACTGTTTCAAGCAGATGTCACGTGGGCGACGCTCAAGCCTGACGAATTCCAGTGGCTGCCGTGCCTGCTGTGCGGCTCGCCTAACTACGAGTCGCTCGCATCCCTCGTCATAAACTGGTCGGAATTCTTCATCGTCAAATGTCCGCGCTGCGGTTTGATCTGGCGCACGCCGATGCCGGATCCAGGTTTCCTCTCCGATCTGTACTCTGAGAAGTACTTCAACGTCGCGGAGCATTCGCCGTCGCTCATCTACCAGGTGGGCATCGCCGACGCCGACGAGCAGAGCCATCAAATGCGCCGCGAGCGGACGCAGCAGGAAGTACAGGACTGGCTCGAGCGCGGCATAACGGCAAAGAACGAAAAGGGACAGCAACGGCGACTGCTCGAAATCGGTGGCGGGCGCGGCTATCTGCAGCTCGCCGCGCAAGAGCAAGGATGGGACACGCTTGGCGTTGAGATCTCACCGCACGGCATCAAGTCGGCGATCTCGAAGGGCTTCATAGTGCTGCCGATCCCGCTAGACCAGCTCTGCGAGAAGTACCTGCCGCACGTGAACTACTTCGATCTCGTCGTCTTCTTCGACTTCCTCGAGCACGTGACGGACCCTGGCCTCGTCTTGCGCATGATTCACTTCACGCTCAAAGACGATGGGCACATCATCCTGCGCGTGCCGAGCACGCGCCAAGTGCCCAAGCTCCACCTCATCGATCACATCTGCCACTTCACTCCCGAAACGCTCCAGCTGCTGCTCGAGCGCGAAGGATTCAGCATCGTCGAAACGCACCACAGCGGTGTGTTCCTCGCACCGAGCGGCGACCAGATCGACAACCTGACCGTTACAGCGAGAAAGCGCCCGGCATAGCCGCTGGCCGGAAATAGTCGCCGCCTATCCACCCACGGCTCTACGCTTCCGTTCGCTGGAGGACTGCACACTGTTGGAGGCTTGCAGCGCGGGCGAGCGCGCTGTGGAAAATGCGCTACAGCCGCGCCGCTTAGGATTCCCGCGAGCGCTTCCGATCGTCGTTGGCATGGCGAGATCGGATGCCGAGAAATGCGTTCTCTAGAGGGTCATAGAGGGCATTTGCCCTCGGCAGCACGAGCGAGTCGCGGCACCCGGCGACGCGGCAGCTATCGCCGCCCGCGGGAAGGAATCTTGCCCTATGCGCCGGCGGCTTCACGAACGGTGCTCGAGAAAAGCCTTTCGAGGGTCGGTTTTGCCGCTTCTTGGCGTGAAACGAAGGAGTATTGGTGCCTGAAATAGCTGTCGACACGCGCGTCAATGTCTGGTGCCTCCCCCTCCTCTGGCGGCTCGAAGGAGCGGGGAGCGCGTCGCCGTCTGGGACGGTGGCGCGCGAAGGCGACGACGCAGCGTTGGCACGCATGACCGCTATGCTGTCGCCGGAAGAAAGGGCCGTAGCCGCAGGCTTTGACTCCCCCGATCGGCGCCGTAGTTACGTCGTGGCTCACGCACTGCTGCGCTCGATTCTCGGAAGAATCGCCGGCGTCGCGCCTAACGAACTTGTGTTCCGTTATGGACAGCGCGGCAAGCCCGAGCTTACAGGGCCAGGACAGAATCTACAGTTCAACATGTCGCATTCGCGCGATGTCATGCTCGTCGCGGTCGCACATGGCCGCCGCGTCGGCGTCGATATCGAACACACCGATGAACCAGGCGACGTGCGGCGCATCGCGGCGCGATTCCTGTCGCCACGGGAGCGCGACGCCATCGAACGGCTGCCGGCTGATCGGCAGCGCGACGCCTTCCTGCGATGCTGGACCCGCAAAGAGGCTTACATGAAGGCGCGCGGCGACGGCATCTCTCGCCCGCTGGACGATTTCGAAGTCGGCGACCCGGCTGACGCCGGTCGCCAGCCGCGGCTCTTCAAGGCGTCGGGCGACCCTAACGAGGTAGAACGTTGGGAGCTGGCCGATGTATCGGCTCCGCGTGGGTTTATGGCCGCGATCGCCGTCGAGGGACACGGTTTCGAGGTCGTGCAGCACAATGAGTGGACCGGGGATGTGTAGGCGGTCGCCGGGATGCCGTAACGCGGATTCCCATTGAGGTCTGCAGGCCGCTTTATTTCGGGCCTGGATCGTCAGTACGAGCAGTCACGTTTTGTTTTTTCACGCTCCGTGCATCTCCTGGAGGAGATTGTTGAATGACGCAGGTTAAGAGGAAGCCGGTGGTGATCGCCGGCGGTGGGCCCGCAGGAAGCGTCGCCGCCCTTTGCTTACGCAAGCTCGGTCATGAAGTCGTGCTGTTCGAGCGCCAGAAGTTCCCGCGCTACCGCATTGGCGAATCGCTGCTACCTGGCACGATGTCTATCCTCACGAGGTTAGGCGTCGCGGATAAAGTCATCGCCGCCAAATTCACCAAGAAGCGCGCTGCCACGTTCATTTGGGGCGGCGGACGGCCACCCTGGTCATTCAC
>DASRIK010000259.1:0-3028 GCA_035650035.1 Burkholderiales bacterium
GAGGGAGAAGGACTTGTCCCTCTTCCTACGGGAGAGGGATGCAGGGTGAGGGAAGGTTTTGGCCTACTGCTCTGCCTTAATTCCCGCGTCCTTGATGATCTTCGCGTACTTCGCGACGTCCGCCTTGACCATCGCGGTGACCTGTTCCGGGGTCGAGATGAACGCTTCGGATCCCTGCTTCACAAGATAGTCCTGCGCATCGGGCGTCGCGAGTATCGATGCCATTTCGCGCGAGATCTTGTCGACGGCGTATTTCGGCGTCCCGCTCGGCGCCACGATGCCGAACCAGCCCCCGACCACGAATTTCGGCATGCCGGCCTCGGAGAACGTCGGCACCTGCGGCAGCGCGGCTGCACGGGTTTCGCCGGATATGGCGATCGGCTTCATCTTTCCTGCGTTGATGTGCGAGATGACCGAAATCGGGACCTGGAACGAGAGGTCCACGCGCCCGGCCATGAGATCGGCTGCCAGCGTGCCCGAACCCTTGTAGGGGATGTGGTTCATGTTCGTGCCGAGCATCAGGTTGAAAAGCGCCGCTGAAAGGTGCGTATTGGCGCCGACGCCTGATGAGGCGTAGTTGATCTGCCCGGGCCTCGACTTGATGTAGGCGATGAGCTCCTGCAGATTCTTCGAGGGATTCGACGGTGGGATGACGAGAACGAACCGCGACTTCGCGATCGTCGCCACACCCGTGAAATCGCGGACGATGTCGTACGGCAGATGCGAGATCAGGCTCGGGGTCGTGAGCAAAGCGGTGGATGCGAGCAGGATGGTGTAGCCGTCTTTCGGCGCTTTGGCGACCGCCTCCGTGCCGATGATCGTGTTGCCGCCGGGCCGGTTATCCACGACGATCGACTGGCCCCACCGCTCGGAAAGCCGCGTCGCGGCAAAGCGCGCCATCGGATCGGTGCTGCCGCCCGGCGGGTACGGAACGATGAAGCGGATCGGTTTCGTCGGATACGCCGGTTGTGCAAATACCGCGTCGGCGAACGCCAGCAGAGCGAAAAAGAACGTGCGCGCGAGCGCGCCGGAAAACCTCAGCATGTGTCTCCTCAGTTGTAGTTGTCTAGAAACGAAACGACGCTGACGATCAGTCGGCGGACGCCTGAAGAATGCCGTGCGGCGACCCCATACGACGGAGTCGCTCGTGGGGCTCGATCGTCGACTCGTAGGCACGCCGCAGGTCGAAGAGACCCGGCTGCAGGAAGACGCGCTTGCGCA
This sequence comes from Burkholderiales bacterium, assembly GCA_035650035.1. Classification (GTDB taxonomy): domain Bacteria; phylum Pseudomonadota; class Gammaproteobacteria; order Burkholderiales; family SG8-41; genus JAQGMV01. The sequence continues at coordinate 1,222 of DASRIK010000259.1, forward strand.
AGCGTGCAACCTCCTCCAGGCATACGTCGAACGGACGCGCCGTCGTTTCAGCGAGATAGCTCGCGACGACGAGCGCAGACCGGCTGACTCCTTCCATGCAGTGGACGAGCACCGCACCGTCCGCGATGAGCTCGTGCAGGTGCCAGATCGCGTCTCTCAGCCGGCTCACGTCATTACCGTCGCCGTCGATCAGCTCGACGCAACGCCACGCGAGGCCGTGCGAATTCGTCGCGTTGTTGGGCCAGCCATTCAGCGAAAGAATGCTTTTGATGCCCGCGCCGTGCAGTCGATCGATCCTTATGGCGTCATCGATGTTGCCGATGGCGATATCGCGTGTGATCCAGTCCAAACTTCAGCCCATTCCAAATAGTGAACATCAAACCTGCCGTACCTCGCGAGTATTTCGACTCCAAACCGTGTAGTCAACCCGGGCGGCCGACACAGCGTGCATGCTCACGCGTTTTTGCGCGAGCGCTCGTGCTTGGCAAGCTCTGCATGAATATGTAGTCTCCACGGAAAAAGAAGAGTTCCAGGATTGTCGGCACTGGGCAGTGCAGCCGACGACTGCCATTCGCCTGAGGAGGTGCGGAATGAAATTTTCCATCGCGATCGCGCGCGGCGTGTCGCTCGTCCTGCTGTTTTGCGCCACCGGGCTCGTCTTCGCGCAACAGCCTTATCCCAACCGCCCGATCCGTTACATCATCCCTTACCCGCCCGGGGGCAGCACCGATCCAATGGGCCGCTTCATCGCGGCGAGACTTACGGAACGACTCGGGCAGCAGGTGATCGTCGACAATCGGCCCGGCGGCAACACGGTGATCGGGACCGACGCGCTCGCGCGGGCCACACCCGACGGACACACGATCGGCTGGATGGGCGCGGCGTTTTTCAGCACGCCGAGTCTCATTCCGAACCTGCCCTACAACACGCTCAGGGATTTTGTGGGCGTGGCGACCATCGGCAAGGCGCGAATCGTCCTCGTGGTGCATCCGTCGGTTCCCGCGAACAATGTACAGGACGTGATCGCGCTCGCGAAAGCGAAACCGGGCCAGCTCAACTTTGCCTCGTCGGGCGTGGGCACGAACACGCATCTCTCCGGAGAGCTTTTCAAGCTCGTCACCGGCGCGAATATCGTCCATATCCCTTACAAAGGATCGGGCCCTGCGACCACAGACCTGCTCGGCGGCCGCGTGCAGATGTCGTTCCAGGTGCCGATCACCGTGATCCCGATGATCAACACGGGCAAGGTAAGGCCCATCGCCGTCACCGGAGAGACGCGGCTCGCGGCGCTGTCGCAAGTACCGACGTTTGCGGAAGCCGGGCTGCCCGGCTACGGATTGACCGGAGTGACGGGGATTGCCGCACCCGCGAAGACACCGCGCGATCGCATCGCCAGGATCAACCGCGAAGTCGCCGCAATACTCGCGACGCCGAGCACCGAAGAATTTCTCGCGAAGCAGGGCGCGGAGCCTTTCATCTCCACGCCCGAGCAGGCGACCGCGGTACTTAAGGAAGAGATGGCCCGCTACGCGAAAATCATCAAGGACGCGGGGATCAAGTTCGAGCACTAGGCTAGTAAGCGAGCACGACTTGTACCCTGGTGAGCGGGGGCGTCGAAGACGCGGGGTCCCCGCGAACGTAAAGTTCGAGCGCCTATTAGCACTCTCGTCCGAGCCTGCGAGGCTTGGCCAGATGGATGGCGCCTTCTCGCTGCAGCTCCTCAGCTTTTCGGCCGCTTGGGCTTGTGCGGATTCGGCGGGCCCATGCCCAGCCGCGGCATGTCGATCGCGGGGCACCGATCCATCAC
>DASRIK010000260.1:0-3952 GCA_035650035.1 Burkholderiales bacterium
TTTCGTCATCGCTTCTTCACGACGTAGAGACGACTACCGGGGGGGTCACATACGCGTAAGCCTCGCGTTCAACGCGTTCATAAAAGGCGAGCTCGGCTCCGAAGAGCGGTTGAACCACCTCACGATCTAGCGAGCCGCACCGGCGGCGGCGCGCTAAAGCAGAGTGATGCCGTCCAGAGTCGCCGCGCATTTCTCGCGCACGATGGCGACGAACTCCTGCAGGTAGCGCTTGTCCGCCGACGCGGTGCGCGTCACCGCGTAAAGGCTGCTCCACAATCCTTTGCGGCCGACGCGCCGCGCAATGACGTAGTCGTGATCCACGTAGCTCTTCACGCCCCAGTTCGGTAGCGCCGCGATACCGCGTCGGCTTGCGACTAGTTGCAGGATTGCGATGGTGAGCTCGGCAGTACGACGCGGCAATCGCATGCCGGCAGGCTCGAGCACTTCGCGGATGAGGTCGATACGCCTGGGTGGCACCGGGTACGTGATCAGGGTTTCCCCGCGCAACTCGCCGGCATCGACGCGCCGCTTCGCGCGCAGCCGATGCTCCGGCGCCAGCACGAGAACCACTTCGAAGCGGAACAAGGGGAACTGCGCGTAGCGGCTTGCGCTGGGTCGTGCGGAGCCGATCACGAGATCCGCCGTGCCGTTCGCCAGCAGAGCGAGCGGATCGGGATGGAAGCCCGCCACGAGATCCACTTCGATCTCCGGCCAGCGACGGCGGAACTCGTCCATCACCGGCATCAGCCAGTCGAAGCAAGTGTGGCATTCGAGCGCGATGCGGAGCTCGCCACCCGTTTCGCCGCGCAGCCTCGTGAGATCCCGCTCTGCATCGCCGATGCGCGCCAGCACCTCGCGCGCGAGCAGGAGGAGCCGCTCGCCCGTCGGTGTCGCGCGAAGGCCCTGCCGCGAGCGTTCGAAGAGCGCTACGCCGTAATGCTTCTCGAGAGCGCGCAGCTGGTGGGACAGCGCGGACTGCGTCAGGTGAACGCGCTCGGCTGCCGCAGAAAGGGATTTCGACTCCGCGATCGCCGTCAGCGAGCGCAGGTGACGGACTTCGAGCATCTTGTATGAACACAATTCATGGATATCTGAAAATCAATCGCTTGATTCATTTTAGTGCCGACGCAACACTTCGTGCCACAGCTTTCACACGGATTCCCCCATGGCACGGACACACATACTCGGCTTCCCACGCATTGGCGCGCGGCGAGAGCTGAAGTTCGCGATAGAAGCATTCTGGCGCGGCGAAGCAGACGACGCGCACGTCGAGGACGTCGGACGGACGTTGCGCGAGCGGCACTGGCGGCTTCAGAACGCGGCAGGCCTCCGCTTCGTCTCGGCCGGTGACTTTTCTTTCTACGACACCATGCTCGACCAGACGGCGCTTCTCGGGGCAATCCCGCGCCGGTTCGATCTCGGCACGGGGATGCTGTCGCTCGCCCGCTATTTCGAGCTTGCGCGTGGAAACGATGAGCACCCCGCCATGGAGATGACCAAGTGGTTCGATACGAACTATCACTATCTCGTGCCCGAGCTTGCGCCGGACACGCAATTCGAAACGCGGACGGATCGATTATTCATTCAGGTGCAGGAAGCGATGGCCCTCGGACTTGCGGTGAAACCGGTCCTGATCGGGCCGCTGACATACCTGCGATTGTCGAAGAGCGCGGCCGCGGGATACGACGTGCTCCGCATTCTTCCGGCCATTGCCGAGCGCTATGGAACGATCTTGCGCCGCCTTGCGGCAATGGGTGTCGAATGGGTTCAGCTCGACGAGCCTATCCTCTGCACGGACGTCGACCCGGCCTGGCTCGACGGCTATGACAGGGCGTATCGCGCGATTACGGATAGCGGTGTCAGGATTCTCCTTGCCAGTTACTTCGGCAGCACTCGCGATTACGCCGACCGACTGGCGCGACTGCCGATCAGCGGCCTGCACATCGATGCGGTTCGCGCACCCGACAGCCTGGATTCGTGGCGGGCCGCGCTGCCGCGCAACTGGGTTCTCTCCGCCGGTGTCGTGAACGGCCGCAATGTCTGGGCGAACGATCTCAGAGCTACGCTCGAGAAGCTGCGGCCCATTCACGACGCGATCGGCGACAGGCTGTGGATTGCACCGTCTTGCCCGCTGCTGCACGTGCCCGTGTCTCTCGAGGCGGAAGACCGGCTCGATCCGGAGGTGAAACCATGGCTATCATTCGCTACGGAGAAGCTTGAAGAGCTGAAGATTCTCGCCGACGGACTCACCTGTGGAGACTCGGCGGTAAGCGACGCGCTCGAACGTTCGGACGCCGCAGTGCAGTCACGCCGGACGTCGCGGCGGGCGACGAACGAGCTAGTACGAAAGCAGGTTTCGCAGGTCATCGACGCGATGCTCGATCGGCGCAGCGCGTTTCCCACGCGCGTCCGTAAGCAGCGATCGGCGCTCGGGCTTCCCCTGCTTCCGACCACCACGATCGGCTCTTTCCCTCAGACGGCGTCGATCCGTCACGCGCGCGGTGCCTACAAACGGAACGAGCTTGGCGCGCTCGAATACCTGCAACGGCTCCGTGGCGAGATCGAGATGGCGATCCGCAGGCAGGAAACACTGGGCCTGGACGTTCTGGTGCATGGCGAGGCCGAGCGCAACGACATGGTCGAGTACTTCGCGGAGCAGCTCTGGGGCTATGCGATCACGGCGAACGGCTGGGTCCAGAGCTACGGTTCGCGCTGTGTCAAACCGCCCATTCTCTACGGCGACGTCTCGCGGCCCGAGCCGATCACCGTCGAGACGACCGCATATGCCCAGTCGCTGACGAGTCTTCCGGTGAAAGGCATGCTGACCGGGCCGGTGACGATGCTTCAGTGGTCGTTCGTGCGTGACGATGAGCCGCGGGAGCGGGTCGCCATGCAACTTGCGCTCGCGGTTCGCGAAGAAGTATCAGAGCTCGAAAAGGCCGGTATTCGAGTGATCCAGATCGACGAGCCCGCCCTGCGGGAAGGATTGCCTCTGAAACAGGCCGATCGGGCCGACTACCTTGCGTGGGCGGTGCGGGCATTCAAACTGAGCGCGGGCGTGGCCGGCGACGAGACTCAAATTCACACGCACATGTGTTATTCCGAATTCCGCGACATCCTTCCGACGATCGCGGCTCTCGATGCGGATGTGATCACGATCGAGACGTCGCGCTCGAAAATGGCGCTCCTCGATGCGTTCGGCGAGTTCAGCTATCCAAACGATATCGGCCCCGGAATCTATGACATCCATTCCCCGCGGGTGCCGTCCACCGCGGAAATGCTCGGACTGCTCAGGCGGGCAGCGGAAGTGATCCCGATCGAGCGACTTTGGGTGAACCCGGATTGCGGGCTGAAGACACGCGCGTGGGGCGAGACCGAGCTCGCGCTGCAGAACCTGGTGCAGGCCGCAAAGACGCTGCGCGCGGAGCGCCTGGCGGAGCAGCGCACGCCAAGTGAAATCCGGTGGTGTCCTTGACAGCGCGGCGCTGCTCGCCGCGCTGTTACGATGCCTACGCGCAGCAAATAGCCGGAAGTCCTTAGACGTGGGTCGTCAGCGCACGTCTCTTAGGGCGATAGCGCGAACGTGGTGCTCGTCTCGGCCCCGACGGCATTACTCTCACGGCCGCCAATGACGTAGATCGTTCCATCCAGAACAGCCGCTGCCGGAAAGCGGCGCCGCTTTGGCAGCAGGGGGCCGGTGCTCCACGCACCCGTTGCAGTATCGAAGATCTCGACCACTCGGCCCTCCCGTGGTTGATCCGTGCCGTCCTGCCCCCCGATCACGTAAATCTTGCTCCCGAGCACCGCCGCAGCAGCATTCTGCCGAGGGGTTGGCATGTTTACCTGGTCCGGCAGATCTTCCCATGCGTTCGTCGCTGCGCGATAGCGTCTCACGTCGCCCGCTATCCCCTCTCGAGTGACAACACGGCAGAAGCTCGGCCCACAAGAAAGC
>DASRIK010000261.1:0-5440 GCA_035650035.1 Burkholderiales bacterium
GCGGCGATCCTGCAAAGCGCGATCAAGAAGCTCGGCCTTTCAGCGCGCGGGTATCACCGAATACTGAAGGTGGCGAGGACGATCGGCGATCTCGCGGGAGCGGAAGAGATCGACGCGGCACATGTCGCGGAGGCGGTTCAGTATCGCAGGCTCGATCGCGCGCCGCGGTAGAGCCTTATCCCCTGTCTCGTCGGCCGGACTCCTGAAGCGCCCTCGGTCCTGGGCTCATTGTTTGAGCAACGTGGAACATCTGACGGTCTTGCTCGTTTATCGATTTGAACGTGCTGAAGCGCGCGCCCCGGTCCGGAGGCGCCGCCGGCCACTGCATCCGCATCGTGCAGGCAAGATCATCGATCAACGAACTGGAGAACGATCATGCAAAGAAGCAGGTTAACGTCTATCAAGCGTTCACTTATTGCGGTCGGCGTTGCCCTTGCGCTCGGTTGGACGACGGCAGCGCAGGCGCATTGCGACACGCTCGACGGTCCTGTGGTTTCGGCTGCGCGCAAAGCGCTCGACACCGCGAATCCGAATCTCGTGCTCATCTGGGTACAGAAGCGCGACGAAGCTGAAATTCGTCAGGCTTTCGACAAGGCGAGCGCAGTGCGCAAAGCAGGCGGCCCGGCGAAGGAGCTGGCAGACCAGTATTTCTTCGAGACGCTGGTGCGCGTGCACCGGGCAGGGGAAGGTGCGCCGTATACGGGGCTGAAACCGGCGGGTAAACCGGAACCGGCGGTCGCCGCCGCGGACAGGGCGGTGGAAACCGGGAAGCTCGAACCGCTGGCGAAGCTCGTCTCGGAGCGCATGCACAAAGGTCTCGATAAGCAGTTCCACGATGTGGTGGCCAAGAAGAAGTACAACCCGAACGACGTGGCGGGAGGTCGGGCATACGTTCACGCGTATGTCGAATATGTCCACTACGCGGAGCGGTTGTACGACGCCGCGGAGACGCTCGCACCCACAGGTCCGCAGACGAAACCGGGTGCGCACGCGCACTGAAGAGAACGAGGGCCACTTCACGCGCTCACGGTCGTTGAGCCGCACGTCTGATCTCACGCGCGGTGGCCCCGTTGCCAATACGAGGCTACCGCCTGATTCACGTCACTGCCCCACGCTCGAATGCGGTTAGAGTTTGGATAGCTGGAACTTTCAGCTGTCCGGACCGTTTGAGCAGTGATAGTCAAGCAACCCAGCGACGCAGAGTCGGTGCGGCTCGCACAAGCGGGCGATCGGGCGGCGTTCGCGCATCTCGTGCGCCGCCATCAGGGCGGCGTGCATCGTTTCATCATGCGCATGCTCGGCTCGCACGAAGAGGCGCTGGAATTGACGCAGGAGACATTTATCAAGGCGTGGCAAGCCTTGCCTCAATGGCAGCCACAGGCGCAGTTCAAAACCTGGATTTACAGGATTGCTTCCAACACGGCGATGGATGCACTGAGACGGCGCAAGATCGTTGAGATGGTTCCCCTCGAAGAGGATTACGACGCCCCATCACAGGGTGCCGGACCCGAGGTGCAGCTCGAGTCGCGCCAGCGCCTTTGGGCACTCGAATCGGCTCTGGCGGCGCTATCGCCCGAGCAGCGCGAAGTGATACTCCTGCGCGAGATCGAAGGGCTCTCGTATGCCGAGATCGGCGCGGCGCTCGATCTGCACGAAGGCACCGTGAAGTCGCGGCTCGCCCGCGCACGCGAAGCGCTGGCTTCCGTCGTACGTGGGACCGAAGCATGAGACGAGATATACCTCACGATTGCCCTCGCATCGAGGCGCTCTCGTCGCTGGTCGATGACGAGATTTGGGGAAGTGCGCGCGACGAGATCCAGGCCCACGCCGCAGCCTGCCCGCTGTGCGGTGCTACCCTGCAGGCCTTTCGTGATCTGCGCAGGGGTCTTCAAGCTTTGCCGGACACGGGGCCCGGCGTCGACATCGCGACGTCGATCGGCGATCGACTCTCGCCACGCACGAAGGCTCGTCCAACACGGCGGCGCATCCCCTGGCGCTGGGAGTTCGCGCCGACCGGTCTCGCCGCAGCCGGAGTGCTGGCGCTCGGCGCTTATCTTGGCATGCTGCTCGCCAGCGGGACAACCGTACAGGTTGCGCGCTCGCCTGCGGCGACTGTCTTCGGGACCGTGCCTGCTGGAGGACTGTGTCTGACGGCGGGCTGCTACGAACGCGGGAGATGATATGAGCGTCTCGCGTGTGAACGTCGTATTGATGCTCTCGCTCCTCCTCAATGCAGGCGTGCTCGGCGCCGTCGGCTATCAGGCGGCAAGGCAGGGCGGCTTGCTCCGGGTCTCCGGCACGACGACCCAAGCGCACGCCGCGGACCACCTCAAGCTCACGCCGGAGCAGCGCGAGCGCTGGCGTGCGCTCGAGGCCGACTTCATGGATCGATTCAGAGCCGATGCGCGCGCAATCGCCGCACATCGCGAACGGCTCATCCGCGAGATCTTTTCCGACAAGCCGGTGCTCGAGCGCGTCGAAGCCGAGCGGGAGACCATCGCGCGCCTGCAGATCGAGCAGCAGCGTCGCGTGATCACGCAGCTTCTCCGGGAGCGCGAAATCCTCGATCCGAACCAGCGCAACGCGCTTGCCGATTTCCTCCTGCGCCAGGCAGCCGACGTGAGTTCGGTCGAGCGCGCGCACGGTAACTGAGTCTGTTCCATTCGAGGCAGCAGCACCCTTCCTCGCCCTTGCTCGACAAGGACGCGCCCGCCGCGTAAACACTTGGCGCGCCTCTCGCCACGTTCAGCGCTGCCTCGGACTCACAAGTATTGTGCGGGTTGGGTCTATCGGCGACGTCAATGCGAGGCGTGCCGCTCGTCGCGTCGCCTTTGCCTGCGGTCGTGAGCGATCGCATCAGTGTCGCTGAAGCGCCGAAGCTTCTCGACGTCATGAATCGTGATCCGCGGGCCGTCGACAGAAATCAGCCGCAGGGACGAAAGACGTTTCAAAACGCGCGAGAGGTGTTCGGGCGTCAGGTGCAGTCTCGATGCAATGGCCCGTTTCGATGCTGACAAGGTGGTGGTGATGCGCCCTGTGCGCACCGCGGGAGGTAGCTCCCGAACCAGAAAGGCGACGAATCTGTGGATCCCGATTCCCGACCCCGGAGTACGTCCGGCCTCAACGAGCAGCTCGTTCGTCCTGCGGCTGAGCGATTGCGTAACGGCATACGCAAAACCCGGCTCTCGCTGCATCGCGTGGACGAACTGTTCCTTGGGCACGCGGGCCACTCTGCATCTCGTTACTGCAATGGCGGATACGACGTACGGCTTCTCCAGAAAAGTCGCGGAGAGGTCGAACATTTCCCCGGGCTGCAGTAACGCCACCACGCGCTCTCGATCGCCGTTCGGCGCTGGCAGCACGAGCTTGACCGAGCCGGCCAGCAGGAAATAGACGTCGAACGGTCTGTCGCCGGCGGCGAAGAACACGCTTCCGCGTGGCGCAATAATGTCCTGCGCGCAGTTCGCCAGCTCTTTGCGTGTTTTGTTACTGAGGTGGAGAAGCACCGGCGAGGCTGCGAACGCTTGCGCGTGGCTGCCGCTTGGCTGCCGCAGGCGGTTCTTCCTCGCGAGCGCAGGCACCAGATACCCCCTCATGATTGTCTCGGGGCGCAACCCCGGGTAGCTCGTGCTGCATTCCGCCGCGGCTTGTGCTGTTCTCTCCGCTGGACGTGCACGGCTTGAGGAGAGTATAAATTGCATCCGCAGCATTTTGATCGAAATCAAATGCCCTGTCCCTCATGTGCTCTTAGCGTTCACTGGGGGACTGGCCGCCTCTCTCCATGACATATGGCAGACAAGGTTGCACGCTGGCTTTTCTTTCACACCGGCAGCGGGTGGGAGTGGCGGCGGACTGACGAGCACAGCAATCGTGATCTGGCGCACTCCACACGGTTATTCTCGACGCTACTGGACTGCATTGCGGATGCAAGGCTTCACGGGTACATGCGGCAGAGCGATGATGATCGGCAGCGGCATGGCTCGGGGTCGTAGGTAATTACTGGCGCCGGAACAAACCGGCGTGAGCAAGTGTTCACTGAGCGTTCTCAACCCCCGGCTACGATGCAGGTCATATGGAAATGCAGGAAGGCTGGAGCTTCGTGAGGACACGCAGCGGCGGCTGGATATGGAAGCACGCGGCCCGGCCCGGTGATGCAGTCGCCGCGCACTCGTCCCGGACTTTCAAGACATTACCCGAGTGCATTGCCGATGCAGCGGTGCACGGGTACAACCCCAAAACGCAGGCCGCGCGCGGCACGTTATTTCGCTGACCCGGCCATCGCGCCGGCTGGCTCCTCGCCTCAGCGCGACTGCGGCCACTGCCACGGCGGGACAGGCTCCGCCTGAGCCCACAGTCCACGACGCGCTGCGCGAGCTTCTTCCTGCAGACGGAGCAGCAGCGAGTCCGAAGGCGCGGACGGATCGAATACCCAGGCCATTCCGCGCCGCACCTGTTCTGCATTCGCGTCTGTTCCGGCACAGATGACCTGTGCGATCAAGCGGCCGTTTCGGTCTTTCCCGCTTACGTTCGCGTGCGCGAGCTGCCCGCCACATACCGCGGTGAGCGACTGGCGCGACGTGATGCTGTAGCGCTGCCCCTGCTCCGGCGCATCGATCTGCGCCAGCCGAATGTTCTGACGGCGATCGCCGACCAGCAGGACAAGGCTATCTCCATCGACGACGTGAATGACGCGTCCTTCGATCGGCGCGGCGGCAAAGCCGAGCTTTATGCACGCCAGGAGAATGCCTGTGAGAACCCGAAGCATACGCGTAGTAAACCATAGCGGCGTTTGTCCGCAATTTTCGTCGACATCGACAAGTTGATGAGCGGAGCGGAAATCGCGCTGTTCGAATCAACCACGCACGACCGCAGCGACTGCCCGGTGTCAGGCACTCCGGCGCCGCGGCATCAGATCACTGCAACATGATGAGGTTCGCGAGCAGCAGTCCTCCGGAAGAATCGACGCGAAATCTGCGGCGGGCAAAAAACGCCATTTCGTTACGGGCGGTGTTTGTCCAACATCGCCCGGATGAACGGCGCCCAGCGCTCGTTAGGGTTCCACACCGTCTTCATCGGCGCGAACGCGCGCTCGAGATCCCAGTGCTGCCGAATCGCTCGATAGAGCCCGAGGAACGCCGTGACGCGCTTGTTCGCCGCGCAGTGAAGGAGAGTCTGTTTGCCCAAGGCTGCGTCCATCGCATTGAAAAACGCGAGCAGGTCCTGCTCCGTCGGCGCATCGAATTCGACTGGAATATGCACATATTCCATTCCCAGCGCCTTCACCGTACCCGGCTCGTCTACCAGGGAATAACGCGGGTCGTCGTGCAGCGCGAGGTTGATCACGACCTCGATCCCCTCGCGTGCCGCTGCCGCAAGCTCCTCTTCCGACGGCTGGCCGCCGGTAACGAGCATCGGGTCGATGCGCCTGAAATTGATGATG
>DASRIK010000262.1:0-4445 GCA_035650035.1 Burkholderiales bacterium
GACACGCTCGGCCATGAGGCCGGGGACCTGCTGCTCAAGGAGACTTCACGCCGCCTCAAGTCGAATTTACGCGCAGGCGACACCGCCGCCCGTCTCGGTGGAGACGAGTTCGTCATGTTGCTGGAAGACATCAGCAGCGAAGACGACATGCGCTCGGTAGGCCAGAAGCTGATCGCAGAGCTCGCCGCCCCGTTCGCCATTGCCGGCACGGAAGTGACCGTCACGGCAAGTATCGGCGTGAGCACGTTTCCAAGGGATGGCCAAGACGCAGGCTCTCTGCTTCGCTACGCCGACGCCGCCATGTATCGGGCCAAAGGCAACGGGCGGAATCTTTGTGCCGTGTATTCCGATGCGCAGGATCTCGAGGACCGGCAGGATCCGGGCGCTTCCGGCCGCGAGGAGTGCGCGTAACGCCGTGCATTTCTCGGAGTCGAATACGAGGACCGGACTTGTACGTCGTATTGGCGCTCCGGGATTCGCCGTAAATACGAGTGACAGAAATGTCATCCGGTGCCAGCCCCGACAGGAAGGCATCACAATCGTGACCAACACAGCACATACCCAGGTTTTCGGGCCACCCGCAAACGCGATCGTCGGTCGAGAAGCGGCTCGACCGAACCATCGGGTTCTTATATCGCAGCCAGGTGGCACGGCCACACGTCGGAGAGCTCGCCGCGATTCTCATGCGCTCGGCACGTCGCAGCGGCGCTGGTGATCGTCATCCTTGGCGCGGCAGCGATGGCTACCGTTCAGGCGCCGGCCGATACTCGGGCGGGCGAGACCGCGTCAGCTACGAATCAGCAGCACGTTCAGCGTCCACGTTCGCTTTAGGCAGCCACGCCGTCGCGCTTACCGCACGCGGCTCGATATTGCGTTTCCGCCGTACGAGTCGCCGCTGCCGGAGGAGCTCGAACGACCGATGGCGGAGTTCGGATTCACTCTCGAAGAATCAACGTTCGCAGCGAGCAATCGGCCGCGGTACTTACCTCACTCGCGTTTCCGGATAGTTCTCGGCGATCTTGTCCTCGAAAAAACTCACGGGCGACGGTGCATTCGTGAACTGCCGGTGAACTTCCGGGGAAACGCCGCGGTAGCTCGTAATGCGTCCGTCGCTGAACTCGATTTCAAGCACCTGCGCTTTCGGGTCGTAACCCGCCGAACGGATCCTGCTCGAGTTGATGCGCTTGCGTTCCATGATGCCTCCCTCGCGGCGCATGACGGCCCGCTGTCCACGAGGTGCGGCCCACACGTTCATTCTGCGGCTCCCGAAACACGGGCGCGTCGTCGTCGCTCGGCATGTGCTACTACGCCTCTCACTTCCAGGTCAGATGACCGGATGCGCCTCACAACCGTCGTAGTCGGGTTGAACCCGCAGCGCTCGGCGTCGGCCACGCATACGCGGAACGACGCAAATGAATACATGGATGTCGCCACCTCGTCGCCGTTCGAGGAGACGCGCTTCCAGCTCCAGTAGCCTGTTGGCTCGTCACAGATGAAGTGCCACAGATCCGAATCCGCCAGCTCCAATGTAGTCGCTCCTGACAAAGGGCCTTATCACTGCGGTTAAGTGGCGTTAGAACCTCACGATATTCAATCGGATACGACGCAAGCAATTGCAGTACCGAACGTCAAATGCACGCCCGCCAGTTGCTGGTGGTTTACGGCGGGACCCGCGGCAGTTCGCCCAAGCCCTAAGAAACAAGAAGCCAGACTCCAAGTAGCTTGAACCATCCTGCCCAGTCAGACCTTGCCGGGCACAAGCCCGGCAAATTGAGCGAACAAACGTCGCCCGATTACGCTGAACAACACTAGAAAAGGTCTGCGGTGAACGAACGCCGCAGGTGAGTGAAGGATTGGTAGGCGGTGAGAGATTCGAACTCCCGACCAACGGGCACGGCCCGTTAATAAGCGCGCCCGGGCTTGCGTACCGGGCGCGCTGTGTCAATCGATCAAGGTACGGCCGCCGTATTCGCCCGATTGATAAGGAAGGTCGCGTCTTCCTGAAGCAGCAGGCGACGATCGACGAGGCTGTTGGCTGCCGCTGTTACCTTAGACACGTAATCGGCATGAGTCGGGTAACGCTCCTCCAGTGAAGGCCGCGGATCGTTCGCCGCCTGACGCTGCGCCAACGTCCGAAAGAACGGCACGATCGCGCCGTTGAGATCGCACGAGTCACCTTCGCTAAACCCGGCCTTTCTCACGTTCCACCCGAGATAAGTTGCGAGTGGAACGAGCATGGCCGTGCTGGGCAAGCCTGCGATCGTGTTGCCGTCCTGGTTTACCTGCGGTTGACGGACCGGGTAGGCGGCGCCTTTGATCGGCGGCTCGCGCATTACTCCTGCGATGTCTTCGACGTCGAAATGAGGTCCCCGGTCGAGATAGAACTTCTGATTTGTGATGCCCTCCAGCGTGAAATTCACGGCTGGAATGTAGGGGTAATGAATGGAGCTCAGCGCTACGAGCGTGCCATCGTCGAGCCTCGGATACAGGCTGGGCGGCGGCTCGGTTCCGTGGATGACCCAGTCGCGCAGCGCAACGAGCAGTGCCCGCTGGCCGTGGATGAACGGATTGCTGTTGTTGCGAAGCTGGCAGGCGGCGGGCGGCGGCGGCAAAACGGCGGGCGGCTGGTTCAGCACATCACCGCCTCCGTGCCGCGTCCCGGCGAACAAGTAGATCCGAACGTTATCGGGGATCTTGAGGTCCCGCGTGCCTTCGGAGTCGGTCGTGTTGAGCGCCATCAGCGCCTGCCAGTACTCCGTGTCCGTATTCGTGTGAAAGATCTTCGGACAGCTGTCGGACTTGCGGCAGCGATCGAGCTGTCCTGCCTTCACGTGCGAGATCTTGTCGTGATACACGCCCCATGTCTGCGGTGATTCTTGACCCGGGTACTGCTGCTCCGTGTGCTGCGTGCCCGAAAGTCGGTCGGGCTGGCCGAAGCGGACATTGAACGCGCCGCGGTTCGATGCCTTGTGCGGGATCGCGCCTTCAACGACGAGGTTGCGGTTCTCGTCCTGATTGAAGCCAAGCTGAATAAACGAGCGGATCCAGCGGCCGCTTTGCGAAGAGCCGTAAATAATGGCGTTTTGAATGGCGTTGCCGAGCGGGTTTTCCGGCATTGGACCCGGAGCGGCACACGGTCCGTGTCTACGACCGTGTCCGTGCACCCCATCCTCGTCGTTCTCTTCCCGCGCATTTCGGTGCTCGTCTCCCTTGCCCTTCGCGCATTTACCGGTGCTCGCGCCGTTGCTGTTGCGCAAGAATGAGATGAAGTCGCGCGTGGCTGCGAAGCCAAGCCCCAGCACTGTCGGATTCTTCGCGGTGTAAAGCAGCTCGTAGATGTGATTGGTATCGAAGTTGCCGCTGAGGCACACCTTCTTCGTGCTCGCAATGCCTGGGAAGGGCGTCGAGGAGCAATCGGCAAACGCCCATTGACTGTTTGGGATCATCTCGCGCGGATCGTTCTGGTGCACACGACGAGTGAGGATCGCATCGGCGTTGTTCGTGCTAACGGCCTCGTACGCGGGCGGCGTAGTCACGTCTACGGTACTGGTCGGCGTGTCGAGAATATATTCCGCCCGCACGCGGCCCGTGATTTCGGTGCCGCTCGGGTGTTTCGCAACAGGGAGCCGGATCTGAAGTCCGGTACTCACGTCGCCTTGCCACCCATTGTCCGCGAGCACATAGCCTCGACGCTGCAAGAAGCCGTCGCCGGCGTTGTTGTCGCCCGATCCTCCAACGTTGATCTCCAGGGTGCGAACGCGCCCGCGATTCGGAACATCATGGAGCAGCGTACCGTTCGCATTCACCATGTTCACGGGTTTGCTGATCCAGAAGTCCATGTTGTACTCGACCATGCCGCGCACATTGCGCGGAGCGAGCTTGATGTCCGTGATCACTTGATTCAACGGATCGTTCGGGTCCACTTCGCCGTATGCTATACCCCTGAGAGTCTCGTATTGCCCGACGGTACCGAACGACGCGCCGCCGTACGCGAGTGCTCGCGCAGTGATTTCGACCTTGGTGATCCGGGCCTCAGCTGACTGCGTCAACCCGGCCAGAATGATTGAAACGCACGAGATGAGTACACGACTCGTAGTGTTGCGCATGGCTCCTCCTCCTTAAGATACGCGGGTGAGATATTGCTACGACCACGCGCGGGAGGGCAACCTGATTTGAAGCGGTTGCAACGCGGACAGGCAAGGCTCTGACTATATGCAACTTTGACGTCGATCACTGATATAGCAACCGCCGCTTGTGCCAGTGCGCCGGCGGACAGGCGTAACTTCCACTGCTGAAGCAGTGCGGGAAGAGCTACGCATCGTGCTTTCCTGGTCGTATCGCTGCCGTCTACTCCGGCTTGACGCCCGCTTTCTGCACGACCTTGCGCCACATGTCGATGTCCTTCTTGATAATCGTGCCGAACTGCTCGGGCGTGCCGCCCGCGG
>DASRIK010000263.1:0-5004 GCA_035650035.1 Burkholderiales bacterium
CATGCTCGACGTAGATGCCATCGTAAACGAAGCGCTGAGCACGTTCTCGGGGATCGATGATCCCGACGCGCTCGAAAGTGCGAAAGCCCGCTATCTCGGCAAATCCGGCGCGCTGACGGAGCTCCTGAAGGGCCTGGGCAAGCTTCCGGCCGCGGAGCGGCCGGCGATGGGCAGCCGCATCAACGCCGCGAAGGAGAAGCTCGAAGACGCATTGCGCCGGCAGCGCGAAGCGATTCAGACGAGCCGGCTCGAGGCGCGACTGAGAGAAGAGGCGCTCGACGTCACACTGCCCGGCCGCGGCTTGGGGCTGGGTGCTCTACACCCCGTCACGCGCACGCTCGAGCGGGTGCACACGCTTTTCTACTCATTCGGGTTCGAAGTCGCGGACGGGCCGGAAATCGAAACCGATTATTACAACTTCACGGCGCTCAATCAGCCGGAGAACCATCCCGCGCGTTCGATGCACGACACGTTCTATCTCGCGGATGGAAAGCACCTGCTGCGCACGCATACTTCGCCCATCCAGATCCGCTACATGGAAACGCAGCGGCCGCCCATCAAGATCATCGCGCCGGGCCGCGTCTATCGCGTCGATTCCGATGCCACACACTCTCCCATGTTCCATCAGGTCGAAGGCTTGTGGATCGACACCCACATCACGTTCGCCGACCTGAAAGGTGTGCTCGCCGATTTCCTGAAGTGCTTTTTCGAGCGTCAGGATCTCGAAGTACGCTTCAGGCCGTCCTTTTTTCCGTTCACAGAGCCCTCGGCGGAAGTCGACATGAGCTTCGGCGATCGCTGGCTCGAGATGGGTGGTTGCGGCATGGTGCATCCCAGCGTGCTCAGGAACGTAAACATAGACAGCGAGCAGTACCAGGGCTTCGCTTTCGGCATGGGGCTCGATCGACTGACGATGCTGCGTTATGGCGTGAACGACCTGCGGCTCTTCTTCGAGAACGACCTCCGTTTCCTTCGGCAATTTACGTGATGAGCTCTCTCGTTGACGTAGCGTGCGCTGCCGGCGCACCGCGGATTGCGCTGGGCTCGCAGCTCACTCTACGAACATGAAGTTCTCCGAAAACTGGTTGCGCACGTTTGCCAATCCGCCGCTCGACACGGAAGAGCTCGCGCGCGCACTCACGTTCGCCGGGCTCGAGGTCGAAGAAATCGAGCCTGTCGCGCCCGCGTTCGACCGCGTCGTTGTCGGCGAGGTTGTCTCGGTCGAGAAGCATCCCGGCGCCGATCGTCTGTCGGTGTGTCAGGTGAATGTCGGTGTCGCACCACTCACGATCGTGTGCGGTGCGCCGAACGTGCGGCCGGGCATCAAAGTGCCCACGGCGCTGGTTGGCGCGAAGCTGCCGGGCCTGGAAATCAAAGCTGCGAAGGTCCGCAGCGTCGAGTCGCACGGGATGCTCTGCTCGGAAAAAGAGCTGGGCCTGAGCGCGGAGGCCACCGGGCTCATGGTTCTCGCCGAGGACCTGCCGGTCGGCGCGAGCGTGCGCGAAGTGCTCGACCTCGACGATCACCTGCTCACGACGAAACCGACGCCGAATCGCGGCGATTGTCTCTCCATCCTGGGCGTTGCGCGCGAGGTCGCCGCGGTGACCGGCGCGAAGCTCGAGACGCCGCGCGAGGACCGAATCGACGCCGCAATGACCGACACGCTGAGTGTCACGCTGGAAGCACCGGATGGTTGCCCACGCTACACCGGGCGGCTCGTGCGCGGGGTGGACGCGCGGGCGGCAACGCCGCGCTGGATGGTCGCTCGACTGGAGCGCAGCGGCCTGCGCTCGATCAGCGCCGTCGTCGATATCACGAATTACGTCATGCTGGAGCTCGGGCAGCCGCTCCATGCATTCGATGCGGCGAAGCTCGAAGGCGGCATCCGTGCGCGGTACGCGCGCGAGGGTGAAACGCTGGAGCTGCTGAACGGGCAGACGCCCGCGCTGCGCTCGAGCTACCTCGTCATCGCCGACGACAGGAAGGCGGTTGCGCTCGCCGGCATCATGGGTGGCGCCGCGACGGCCGTGAGTGACGAGACACGCGATATCTTTCTCGAAAGCGCGTACTTCACGCCTGAAGTGATCGCCGGCAAATCGCGCGAACTCGGCTTCGGTTCTGATTCTTCCTTTCGCTTCGAGCGCGGTGTGGATTTCGAAGGCACGCGACGCGCGCTCGAGCGGGCCACCGAGCTCGTGCTGCAGATCTGCGGTGGACGACCCGGTGCTGTCAGCGAGGCGCGTGACAAGCCTCCCGAGCGCAAACCCGTGCGCGTCCGACTCGATCGCGCGGGGCGCGTGCTCGGAATTCCGTTCGATGCTGAAAAAGCAGGGGACATTTTTCGACGGTTGGGTTTCGCGTTCGAAGCCAGCGGGAACGCTTACACGGTTACGCCGCCGAGCTATCGCTTCGACATCTCGATCGAAGAAGACCTGATCGAAGAGCTCGCGCGCATTCACGGCTACGACCGTATTCCGGCCGCCGTGCCGGTTACGGCGGCGAAGATGCTTCCTGCGCCTGAGCGTATTCGCGCGCGCTCGGCTATCCGTGCCAGGCTCGTGCTGCGTGACTATAACGAGGTCGTGACCTACAGCTTCATCGACAGGCAATGGGAAGAGGACTTCTGCGGCAACTCCGATCCCGTCGCCCTTGCGAATCCGATCGCAAGCCAGATGAGCGTGATGCGCTCCAGTCTCATTCCGGGTCTGGTCACGACGACCGCTTTCAACGTCCGGCACAGGCAGTCCCGCGTGCGATTGTTCGAGATGGGCCGCTGCTTTCTGCGCAGCGGAGACGACTACGCACAGCCGATCCGCGTGGGCGCCATTGCGTACGGAGACGCACTGCATGAACAGTGGGGCGCGCCCAGGCGTCGGGTCGACTTTTACGATGTGAAAGGTGATCTGGAGGTGTTGTTCGCCCCTGGAGAAGTGTGCGTCGAAGCCGCGCCGCACCCGGCTTTTCACCCCGGCAAATCAGGCCGGATCAAGGCGGGCTCGCGGGAAGTCGGCTGGATCGGAGAGCTCCACCCCCGCTGGCAGCAGAAGTATGAGCTCCCTGCTGCGCCGGTGCTCCTGGAAGTGGATTACGAGGCACTCGCGTGGGAGGCATTACCGGAATTCGGGGACGTCCCGAAGGTTCCGCCCGTGCGCCGTGACATGGCCGCATTGTTCGATGAAGGGGTGTCTTACCGGGCTGTCCTCGAGGCCCTGAAGCGGGTCGCGCCACCCGTAGTCACCGATGTAAGGCTCTTTGACGTCTATCGGGGCGCAGACTTGCCAAAAGGGAGAAAAAGTCTTGCATTCATGGTGTTATTACAGGATACTCGAAAAACTCTGACGGACGCCGAAGTGGAGTCAGCAGTCTCCCAGCTGCGTGAGACGCTACGCCAGCAATTCGATGCGACGCTCCGCTGACAAGGGGACAAGATGACCTTAACCAAGGCGGAACTGGCAGACCTACTCTTCGAGAAAGTAGGTTTCAACAAGCGCGAAGCTAAGGACATGGTCGAGTCCTTTTTCGAGGAGGTCCGCTCCGCGCTAGAAAATGGAAAGGGCGTAAAGCTCTCCGGATTCGGCAACTTCCAGCTTCGCGACAAGCCTCAAAGGCCCGGCCGCAACCCGAAGACCGGAGAGGAAATTCCCATCACCGCGCGTCGTGTCGTGACTTTCCATGCCTCGCAGAAGCTGAAAGCGATGGTCGAGGAGCATTACGGTGATGGAAACGGCCAGCCACAACCCTTCTAAGGCGTCGCTTCCGCCGATCCCCGCGAAGCGCTACTTCACGATCGGTGAAGTGAGCGAGCTCTGTGGCGTGAAGCCGCACGTGCTGCGCTACTGGGAACAGGAGTTCACGCAGCTCAAACCCGTCAAGCGACGCGGCAACCGCCGCTACTACCAGCACCATGAAGTACTTCTCATCCGTCGCATACGCGAGCTTCTGTACGACCAGGGATTCACGATCAGCGGCGCGCGCAATCGCCTCGATGAGCTCGTGGCCGAGCCCACCAAAGCGCCCCGCGTATCGCGTGCGCCACACGTTGGGATGCTACGTAAGGAACTCGACGAGATTCTCGAGATCCTGAAGTCCTGACGCGACGTTGGCCCGGGGCCGCAGCATCCCTCTGGTATAATCCGCATCCTCGGGGCGTAGCGCAGCCTGGTAGCGCATCTGCATGGGGTGCAGAGGGTCGGAGGTTCAAATCCTCTCGCCCCGACCAGTTCGAACACCGTCAGTCTTGAGCGAAAGCCGCAGTGATGCGGCTTTTTCTTTGGGCAGCTGCACGAGAAAATCCTCTCTGGAGTGGCTGCGCGCGTGCGCGGCGAGGGCAGGGGGCCAGAACTCGCATAAGTGCCGGACAGTCATTGCAGGGCGCTGAAGGGCGTCACGCCGGGTGAAATAGCAGGCCGTCATCGTGAATTTGCGGAATAAATTAACATTCCAAGCCCTGCTATGGCTCAAGCTGCACGACAATCCAGTGCAGCAACCAAGTAGCGGCTTCGAGCACGACGACGGAGTCGCTTTTCGCCAGGGGAATATATGACGTTCCGGACCTACCGCGGGCCCTTCACCATAGACTCCGATCTCTCGGACACTGCCGGCAATCGCCTTGTCACAAGCCTTATCGGCACGCTCAGCGCCCTCCAGGTGAACGAGGGGGGCGTCGTCGCCGGCACGACGGCGGTGACAGCGTCAGTCACCGCGACCGCGACTGCACCAGGCCGTGCGCCTCAGACGATTACCGAGACTCTGGACGACTCGCAGCTCCTCACCGGAACGGTATACGACTTCATGGTTTCGACCGGCTCGTTCGCGTCCGCGCAGGCGAGGGCCTCCTATTCGTTTACAACCTCCGGCAGCGAGATCGTGTTGCATTTCGAGTCTCATGAAATCCTCACGGACGTTGCGATCGGGCCGGGGGTCTCGCTCAGTGGCACGAACGAATTCAGCGCAACGGTGACGGCATCGTTTGGCGAAGCTCGCGTCGTGCAAAGCCAGTTTTTT
>DASRIK010000264.1:0-3829 GCA_035650035.1 Burkholderiales bacterium
CTTCCAGCCGGATGGCCGGTCGGCGGCGACGCTGATTCCGCCTGCGTTTGGACTCGCCGGCGTGAACCTTCACACGTGGACAGGCTGGGGATCGGTCACGCACTGGAACGCCTTCGTCGCGAACCTGGAGATGCACGGTAAAGGCGTTTTCTTCGATCCGCGGCTCAACAACGCACAACAGTTCCCGATCGCGGCCGCTGCCGGCTTTGCAAACAAGCGCGACGCTGTCGATCTCATCACGGCGAAGCTGCCTGCTCTCCACGCATATCAACTTGCGATTCCGGCGCCGCCACCGCCGCCCGACAGTTTCAATGCAGCGGCTGCGGCACGCGGACAGGCGATCTTCACTGGCAAGGCGAATTGCGCGACCTGTCACGTGCCGCCGATCTTTACCGAGCCCGGCTGGAACATGCACGCCGCGGCGGAGATCGGCATCGATTCTTTCCAGGCGGACCGCGCGCCCGATCGGCGCTATCGCACCGCGCCGCTCAAGGGCTTATGGACTCACCAGAAAGGCGGCTTCTATCACGATGGCCGATTCCCGACCCTCCTTGCGGTGGTCGATCACTACAGCGCGTTTTTCAACCTGCAGCTCGACCCGCAGGAGAAAAGCGATCTCGTCCAGTACCTGCTGTCGCTCTGAAAGGAGAGCTTTTTGCGTCCGCGTTCGCGGTGCGTGCGCGGCGTTCGCACACCGGAGATGCATGAGCTTGCAAGATATCAAGGCCATCCTGTTCGACACGTTCGGCACCGTAACGGACTGGCGCGGCAGCATCGTCGAAGATTTCCGCGCGTTCGGTAAACACAAGGCGCTGGACGTCGACTGGGAAGCGTTCGTCGACGAGTGGAAGACAGCGTACCGGCCGGGTATGGACGCGGTGCGCAGCGGCAAATGGCCGTGGACGCGGGTCGATCAGATCTATCGCGCGAAGCTAGACGAGATCCTGCCGAAATATGGTTTAAGCGGACTCAGCGAGGCCGACAAGGTTCATCTCAACCGCGCGTGGCATCGTATCAAACCGTGGCGCGATGCACTCGACGGCCTTACACGGCTGAAGAAGAAGTACGTGATCTCGCCGCTGTCGAACGGCGATGTCGATTGCCTCGTGAATATGGCCAAACATGCGCGCTTGCCGTGGGACGTGATCCTGTGCGCCGAGATATTCCGCCATTACAAACCCGATCCGGAGGTTTACCTCGGTGCGATCGAGTTGCTGGCTCTCAAGGCAGAGGAAGTCATGCTCGTTGCGGCGCATAACTACGACTTACGTGCGGCGCGCTCTCACGGCATGCACACCGGATTCGTCGCGCGCCCGACCGAGTACGGTCCTCAGCAGAAGACCGACTTGACAGCCGAAGAAAAGTGGGACGTGATCGCGAAGGATTTTGGCCAGCTTGCGTCGGCGCTGGGGTGTTGAGTACGCATGGAGCTCAACACCTCAGCGTCCGGCACCTGGCTCAGTTCACATCACGAACGAAACAACAGCCAAGACGACGACCACCAGACCGACGAGATAGATGATGCTGTTCATAACTGCGCTCCTTCAACAATGAATAAGGTGTCGGAGCGACCGACAGTTGAGCACGCCGCTCCTCTGCCGGAGTTACAGCAACCGCGGTGCCTGCCGGTAAGTACGCCGCCGAATAGTTCGTGCGGCGAGTGGGTTACGGCGTAATCGTCGTGCGAAACGCCGCCACCCGATCGTGCAGAATCGGACGCCCGGCAGCGCCTTGCAGGCTTACCGACGAGATCGTCACTTCCGCACCATTCCCCGGCTTCACCGGCATCAGCGTCAGCGCGAGAAGCTCGGCGTCGGAGCCTGCCGCCGGTTTCTGAACCGATGCGCCGATAAAGATGTTGCCGTCGGGATTGAGTCGGTAGGTGAAGTTCGGGTCGGAGGCGCCCGGCAACTTTCCGGGCCTCACCGTCACGATCTCGAAGTGGTTCGGGTCGACGCGAAGCTGCATGGGCCACGCGTGAAGCGGCTCTTTCGAATTCACGCGTAGTGTCACTTCGAAACGAGTGCCGAGCTTCACCTGGGGTGGGCCACTCCAGGTCAACGTCGCCTGACCTGCGCCAGCGGCGGGGGCGATCACCTTTCCGGTCGGAATCGGCGCTGATGCGCCAGCGCCGACTGGCGGTGCGAAGGGTGCAGTGGCTCCAGCAGGTAGAGCTGGAGACGGCGAAGCAGCAGCGAGCGACGTAATGACGGGAATGCTCTGCTTCTGTCCGAGCGGCAGATAAACAAGGGTGATCTGCGTATCGGTGATCGACTCGACTTTATAGACCCTGTCCAGCGTATCGCCTTCACGGATCGCAACGACCTCGTCCCCTCTGGCGAGCAGCAGCGAGAGCTTGCCGTCGTGCACCAGCCGGCCGGCAAAGGTGTAAGGCAACGGCGGCGCGACAGGTGCCGGCGGAGGCCCGGGCTTTACCTTGGCCGCGGGCGGGATTTTCGGGGGCGGCGGCTGCCACGTCTGCGATTCGAAGAGCGGCGACTGCGACTTGCCGAAGCCCGGGCGTTCGGGCAGCGCGAAACCCTGCGGCTCCGCGGGCCCGGCCTGGGCTACAGAAGGTGGGGTATTCGGCTCCGCCGAACGCGGGGCCTTGGCGCCCTCGTCGACACGCTCAGGCGCCGGCGTCTCTCTGGCAGCATCGAAGGCTACGAACCCCCCCACCGCTGCCAAGATCGCCAGCAGAGCCGCGGTCTTGAACCGTATGCGCATCCTGTCTTCGGGTCTTTCCGGCCAGCGAACCACCGTGGCCGCACAAACTGTGAATTATCCTATATCGGCTGTGCGGCACGAAATAAGAAGGCCTATATCAGCAAATAAATATCGTGCGCTTTCCGGATCTTGCGCGCGCCTCCGCTTACCGCTGCCCAGCGTCTCCTGTATAGTCACGGCCCATGAGAAATGCAGTGCATCACCAAGAACTTAGATCGCGCGGCCTGCGGTATTCGGGCTTTACGCTACTCGAGCTGCTCGTCGTCGTTGCAATCATCGGGCTCCTCGCCGGTTACGTCGCGCCCCGCTACTTCGGCCAGGTCGGCAGGTCGGAGGTGAACGCAGCGAAAGCGCAGATCGACGCGCTGGAAAAAGCGCTCGACCAGTATCGCCTCGACACCGGAACGTACCCGACGAACGAGCTCGGCCTGAATGCCCTCGTACAACGGCCACCGAACGAGGCCAAGTGGAACGGTCCGTACCTGCGAAAAGGCGTGCCGCTCGATCCATGGGGCAAGCCTTACCTGTACAAGATGCCGGGAGAAAAAGGCGATTACGACTTGATCTCGTATGGCAAAGACGGGCAGCCCGGCGGAACGGGCGAGAGTGCCGATCTCAGCAATCACTGACTCTGTCAGTACCTGATGCGTTTCGAGCTGCGGGCCATCACGCACGATGGCCGTATGGAGACCCTCGATCTCCAGGCCCTGGACGAGGCGAGCGCGCGCGAGCACGCCCAAGGTCAGGGATACACAGTTGTCGCCGTTCGGCGACGCGCGAACCTGTTTGCGTTCCTGCGCCGGTCGGGCGAGCGTTTCCCTCTCGTTCTTTTCAGCCAGGAACTGCTCGTGCTCCTCGAAGCCGGGCTGCCGCTCGTCGAAGCGATCGATACGCTGGCTGCCAAGGAACGTCGTGGGGATTTCCGCGCGTTGCTCTCGCGTGTAGCCGTGGTCCTGCGTGAGGGACGGACGCTTTCCTCGGCTCTCGAGCAATTCCCGACGGCTTTCCCGGCCCTGTACGTAGCGACCGTGCGCGCCGCCGAGCGCACAAGCGATCTTCCCCACGCGCTGGCGCGCTACGTGAGCTATCAGACGCAGATCGA
>DASRIK010000265.1:0-7739 GCA_035650035.1 Burkholderiales bacterium
CTATAGCGCGTAACGCGCTTCTGCCCGCTCTGACGCTTTAACGTACGACCACGGGTTTCGCGCCAAGTGCTGCGGCGATGCGCTCCGCCGCGAGTCGCGCTTCATCGGGGCTCGCGTAAGGCCCCGCGTGCACGCGAAACAACCCTTCGCGCGAGCGGACCTGGAGCCGCTCTGCCATCCATTCGAACTGCAGCTTCGCACGCGCGAGATAACTCTCGGCGTTCTCCCGCGAGCCGAAAGCCGCGAGCTGCAGATACACCCCGGCGTAGTCGGGTGGAGTCTCCCGCGCCAATCCTGCCTGCGACTCGGCCGGCGTGACGTCGATGTCACGCGCCGCCGAAATGATTGCGAGTATCGGGTCCTTCGGGGATTCAGCAACGGCTGGCTGCCCGACCGGCGCACTGCGCGATGCGCTGGCAGCCGGAGCAGATGCGGCGGCTGGAGTGCCGTGCGGCTTCGCGGGCACGCCGGCGAAAGTCGTCGGCCCCGCGCCGTCAGGAATGATCGTCTCGACTTCGACGACCGCGCTGCCTCCGCCGACGACGCCAAGCCGGTGTGCGGCGGTGTACGAGAGGTCGATGAGCCGGTTGTCGATGAACGGTCCGCGATCGTTCACGCGCACGACGATCGATTTGCCCGTGGCGACGTTCGTCACGCGCGCGTAGCTCGGAAGTGGCAGCGTCGGATGCGCCGCGCTGATCGAGTACATGTCGTAAACCTCGCCGTTCGAAGTCTGTTTTCCGTGGTATCGGCGGCCATACCAGGTGGCCATTCCCCGCGCTTTGTACGGCTGCAGCTCGGTCATCGGGGTGAAGCTCTGACCCAGCACGACGTATGGCCGCATGGCGCCGCGGTGCAGCGGCTCGCGCTGCGGTACGGGTTCCGGGATGCTGTCGAGATCCGGAGGCGGCGAATCGCCGGGGCCATCGTCGAGGTAATAGCCGCCGCCCCGGAGCGGGCGTGGCGCGGGTGATCGAGTGGGAGCCGACACGCTAGTAGGCGCTTTCGCGACACGCGGCGCGCGTTCGGCTTGCGGCTCAGGCTGCCGCGGGGCGCTGCCGCAGGCGCTGAGCGCCGTGGCGATGACGAGCGCCGCCGCGCAAGGGGCGGATCTGCTCGTCACTCGTGCCGTCACCGTCACGTCTGTACGAGTTTCTTATGAGTATGGATGCTCATCAGAATGCCAAAACCGAGGCAGATCGTCACGAGCGAGGTACCGCCGTAGCTGATGAGGGGCAGTGGAACGCCCACGACCGGCAATATCCCGCTCACCATACCCATGTTTACGAAGGCGTAGGTGAAGAATGTCAGCGTGATGGCACCGCCGAGGAGCCTCGCGTAGAGTGTAGGTGCCTGTGCCGCGATCGTCGCGGCGCGTGCGATAACGAGCAGGAAAAGCACGAGCAGGATCCCGTTCCCGATGAGCCCGAACTCTTCGGAGTAGACGGCGAAGATGAAGTCGGTCGTCCGCTCGGGAATGAAGTCGAGGTGCGTCTGTGAGCCGCTCAACCAGCCTTTGCCGGCGAGTCCGCCCGAGCCGACGGCAATCGTCGACTGGATCGTGTGGTATCCCGCACCGAGCGGGTCCTGGGATGGATCGAGCAGTGTCAGCACGCGCTGCCGCTGGTAGTCGTGCAGCACCGACCACAGCACGGGCAGACTCGCCGCACCGGCAATCGCCAGGCCGGCGATGATTTTCCACGACAGACCCGCGAGGAAAATCACGTAGCAGCCGCTGGCGAAAATCAATACGGCCGTGCCGAGATCCGGTTGCCGGACGATGAGCCCGACGGGCATGAGCAGCAGCAGCGCGGCGATGACGTAGTTCTTGAGCCGTAACGTCGCTTCGTAGCGATCGAAGTACCACGCCAGCATGAGCGGCGCGGCGATCTTCATGAGCTCGGAAGGCTGAATGCGCGTGACGCCGAGATCGAGCCATCGGCGCGCGCCGTTCACGACTTGTCCGAACAGTGCGACGCCGAGCAGCAGGACGAGGCCGACCACGTATACGGGGACCGAGAGCCGCATCAGGTAGTGCGGCGGAATGTTGGCGAAGACCCACAGCACGCCCAGTGCGACCAGCATGTTGAGCATCTGCCCGTTGACTCGCGCCCAGTTGCCATTGGCGGCGCTGTAGAGCACGAGCAGGCCCGTGATCATCAGCAGCAGCATGAACGTGAGCAGCGGCTGGTCGAGGTGACCGACCACGAAGCGGCCAAGACGTTTAATGAGGGGGGGCATCGGTTGCACCCTCGTCGTCCCTGGCCGGCTTTGCCGGTTCCTTGCCCAGCAACCAGTAATCGAAAACCTGCCGCGCGATCGGCGCGGCGGCGCGCGCGCCGAAACCACCGTTCTCCACGACGACCGCGAGCGCGATCGTCGGCTTGTCCGACGGCGCATACGCGATGAAGAGCGCGTGGTCGCGAAGACGCTCGGAAATGCGGTTTTCGACGTATTTGTCGCCTTTCAGGCTGAATACCTGGGCCGTTCCGGTCTTGCCGGCATGCGTGTAAGGGGCGCCGGCGAAAGCGCGCGCCCCCGTGCCCTCCTTGTTTACGCCCACCATCCCGTGCTTCACGACGGCGATGTGCTCCTTCTTGATGTCCAGCGTACGCAGCGGCTTCGGCTCTACAAGGGTGCGCTCGCGGCTATGCACGTTTTCCACGTAATCGACGATGTGCGGGCGGAACATCACGCCGTCGTTGGCCAGCGTCGCCGTGGCGCCCGCGAGCTGAAGCGGCGTGTACGAGTTATAGCCCTGACCGATGCCGATGCTGATGGTCTCGCCGGCGTACCATTTTTGCTGCTCCGGCTTCTTGAACCGTTTACGCTTCCATTCCCGGGACGGCAGCACGCCTTCGGACTCGCCCGAGATGTCGATGCCGGTGCGGCTGCCGAACCCGAACATTCCCATGAAGCTCGAGATGAGGTCGATCTGCATGTCGGCCGCGAGCTGGTAGTAGTAGGTATCGCACGACTGCACGATCGACTTGTACATGTCCACCAGCCCGTGCCCGCCGACTTTGTCGTCGCGGAAGTGGTGGCCGCCGAAATTGAAAAAACCCGGGTCTGAAATCGCCTGACCCGGTGTGCGCTTGCCATGAAAGAGCGCGGCGAGCGCCATGAACGGCTTGAACGTCGAGCCGGGCGGATACGTGCCGTTCAGCGCGCGGTTCACCATGGGTTTATCGAGCGAGGTATTGAGCTCGTTCCAGTTCTGCGGGTCGATACCATCCACGAAGAGATTCGGGTCGAAGCCGGGTTTGCTCACGAATGCGAGCACGCCGCCAGTGGCGGGGTCGATCGCGACGAGCGCACCACGTCGATCGCCAAAAGCGCGGTAGACCATCTCCTGCAGCCGGGCATCGAGCTTGAGCACGAGATTGCTGCCGGAGATCGGAGGCGTGCGCGAGAGAGAGCGCACGGCGCGCCCGCCTGAATCCACCTCCACCTGCTCGACGCCGGTGGTGCCGTGCAGGTGCTGCTCGTAGCTGTATTCGAGCCCCGTCTTTCCGATGTAGTCGGTGCCGCGGTAGTTCGATACCCGCCCATCGCCCTCGAGCCGGTCGAGGTCCTTCTGACTGATGCGGCCGATGTGACCGATCACGTGCGAGAACAGCTCGCCCTGGGGATACTCGCGAAAGAGCCGGGCCCGAACGTCGACGCCGGGAAACCGGTAGCGGTTGGCCGCAAAGCGTGCGATCTCCTCGTCCGAGAGGCGAGTGCGTATGGGCAGGCTTTCGAAGCGCTTGCTTTCCTCGAGCAGCTTCTTGAAACGGCGACGGTCACGAGGCGTGATCTCGACCAGCGTCGCGAGCTCCTCGATGGTGTTGTCGAGGCTTTCCACTTTGCTCGGCGTGATTTCCAGCGTGTAGGCCGAGTAGTTCGTGGCGAGCACCACGCCCTTGCGGTCCACGATGATCCCACGGTTCGGCACGATGGGCAGAATCGAGATGCGGTTCGCCTCCGCCAGCGTGTGGTAATGGTCGTGCATCACGAGCTGGAGATAGCAGAAGCGGGCGAACAGCAACCCGAACATCACCAGCACGAGAGTCGAAGCGACTCCGAGCCGCACGCGAAAATTGTGCAGCTCGCGCTCCGCGTCGCGCAGCTCGACGCCTGGACTGATGTTGAGCTCAGACATGGTCGGGGTCCCGCCGCGGCCGTTGCGGCAGCTTCAGCAACACCGACAGGAGCGGCCAAAGCGCACCGCCGACGAAGCTGCCGAGGAAGTAAGGATAGCCGGGGAAGTCGGCGCCGGCGAGCATGCGTACGCCGAGCACGATCAGGTCGTTCACCAGAAGCAGCGGGATGACGTGCGCTATCTGTGACCCTAGGCTGAAGCGCCGGACCCGGCGATTGAGCGCGATTCCGGCGTAGGCGAGGATGGTGTAGGAAAGTGCATGCTGGCCAAGCAGCGCGCCTTCCGCGACATCCATGAGCAGCCCGAGCGTAAAAGCAGCCGTGAAGCCGACCCGGAGCGGCTGTTCGATCACCCAGTAGAGGACCACGAGCGCCACGAAATCCGGCCGCAGCCAGCCGGCCCAGCCGGACCACGGCATCATGTTCAGCAGCGCGGCGGCTATGAACGTCGCAACGATAAAGGCCGGTTTGACCGGCAGCAGAATCTCGTGGCGGGCGACGACATCCATCGTTATATCCCCGCTCCGGCGCGCACGAATCTCCCGTCGCCCCGGCAGGGGTCGCGCGCGAGGGTGAACGCTATCATCCTGCTCCCCTCCGTCCCTTCTTCGCCGGTGGCGCTTTCTTCGCTTCCTCCGGCGGACGCTCCGGCACGTTCTGTTCTGCGTGGACGACCAGCACCTGCTTGTGGTTGCTCACGCCGGCGAGGGGTTTGCAAAGGATGCGCGCGAACAGGAACGCGGCATTGCGCTCCACGTTCACGATTTCGGCAACGGGCAGCCCGGCCGGGTACACGCCGTCGATGCCGGACGTGACGAGCTGGTCGCCGTTTGCGAAATCCGCGTTGAGCGGCACGAACTTGAGCTCGAGCGCGCCATCGCTGCCCGTGCCGCCGAGCACGCCGCGTAAACCGTTTCGGGTATTGAGCACTGGAACGAGATGGCCTTTGTCGGTGATGAGGGTGACTTCGGCCAGCCAGGGATACACTCGCGTCACCTGACCGACGACCCCGGCGCCATCGATCACGGGCTGGCCGGGTTCGATCTCGTGCTGCGAGCCCTTGTCGATCACGATTTTGCGCGAGAACGGGTCGCGCGCGGCATACAGCACTTCGGCGAAGGACGTGCGCGAGCTCAGACGATCGCGCGTGCCGAGGAGCTTACGAAGGTGATCGTTCTCGGCCTGCAGAGACGTGAGCTGCTGCAGCTGTGCCGACTGCGCGAGGTTCGTCTGCCCGAGACGAGCATTCTCCTCCTTCAGCGACCCCTGCGTGACGAAGAACTCCGAAGCGCGATCGAATATGTTGAAAGGGGCGTTCGCGATTCGCTGCAGCGGATAAGTGATCACGGACGCGACCTGCCGTACGGTATCGAGATATTTCAGCCGCGCGTCGGCGCCGAGCAGCGCGAGCGACACGATGGTGAACATGAACAGCCGTGCGAGGGGGCTGGGACCTGTCCTGAAAAACGGCGGCGGCTGGTGTTCCATTACTCGGGAGGAGAGAAAAGAGAGTATTGAGGCGGAACACCATTCGGCATCGTCGCCTCGCGCCTCCCGCCTCCCGTCTAACTCAGTCGTTCGTGAATATCGTCGCCAGACGTTCCATCTTCTCGAGCGCCATGCCCGAGCCGCGAACCACGCACGTGAGTGGATCGTCCGCGATCACGACCGGCAGGCCCGTTTCCTCCATGAGAAGTCGATCGATATCGCGGAGAAGCGCGCCGCCGCCCGTCAATACCATGCCTTTCTCGGCGATGTCCGCGGCAAGCTCGGGCGGGGTCTGCTCGAGCGCCGACTTGACGGCGGAAACGATGCTGTTCAGCGGATCGGTCAGCGCTTCGAGGATCTCGTTGCTCGAAATCGTGAAGCTACGTGGTATGCCTTCCGCCAGGTTACGTCCTTTGACTTCTTTCTCGCGCACTTCGGAGCCGGGGAACGCCGAACCGATTTCTTTCTTGATCTGTTCGGACGTCGTCTCGCCGATCAGCATGCCGTAGTTGCGGCGAATGTAGTTGATGATCGCTTCGTCGAATTTGTCGCCGCCTACACGGACCGAGCCTTTGTAGACGAGGCCGCCAAGCGCGATCACGCCGACTTCGGTCGTGCCGCCGCCGACGTCGACGACCATCGAACCGGTCGCTTCACCGACCGGAAGATCGGCGCCGATCGCGGCAGCCATCGGCTCTTCGATCAGGTACACGCGGCTTGCGCCCGCGCCGATCGCCGATTCGCGGATCGCGCGGCGCTCGACCTGGGTCGAGCCGCACGGCACGCAGATGATGATGCGCGGGCTCGGCTTGAAGAGGCGCGAGCTGTGGACTTTGCGGATGAAGTGCTTCAGCATCTGCTCGGTCACGGTAAAGTCCGCGATCACGCCGTCTTTCATCGGGCGGATCGCCGTGATGTTTCCAGGCGTGCGTCCGAGCATCTGCTTTGCGGCGATGCCCACTTCCTGGATCACTTTCTTTCCGTTCGGGCCCCCTTCCTGGCGGATTGCGACCACGGACGGCTCGTCGAGGACGATCCCTTTGCCGCGCAGGTAGATGAGCGTGTTGGCGGTGCCAAGGTCGATCGCCAGATCGTCATTGAAGTAGCTACTCAGGAAACCGAACATAAGCGTTGTTAACTATGGAGAATGGTGCGTTGCATTTAGCCGCGTATGATACCCTATGCAGCTTCCGTTTTTAACAGCGATCCACCCGTTTCATGGCGCTCACACGAGAGGATGTACTGCGCGCTGCCCGGCTCGCCCGAATCGCAATCGAGGACTCGGAAGCCGATGCCGTGCTCGAGCAGCTCCGGCGCATCTTCGAGATGATCGAAGAGATGCGTGCCGTGGACGTGACCGGGGTCGATCCGATGGCTCACGCACAGGACGTTATCCTGCGTCTGCGCGAAGATGTGGTCACCGAAACTGATCAGCACGAGCTTTTCCAGTCGATTGCGCCTCGCGTCGAACGCGGGCTCTATCTCGTCCCCAAGGTGATCGAATAGTAGGGGAGACGGCGGGCGCGAGGGGGGAGAAGTAGAAGCGTTTTTCCCCCGTTATTCTCGTCGCGCTTTCCGGCTCCCGTGTCCATCGTCCCGGAGTGACTTTACGGCCCCGCTGTACCGCTCTTGAATGTTCGAACTGACGCTCAAAGGTCTCTCCGATGCGCTCGCCGCGCGCAAGCTCTCGAGCGTCGAAGCGACACGCTTTTACCTCGGCCGGATCCAGGCCTTGAACCCGACCTACAACTGCTTCGTCACGCTCGACGAAGAGCGGAGCCTCGGCGAGGCGAGGGAGGCCGACAACGCGAGGGCGGCAGGCCGCGCGCAGCCGCTCACGGGAATCCCTATCGCGCATAAGGATATTTTCTGTGCGAAGGGGTGGCTCTCGACCTGCGGATCCAAGATGCTCTCCAACTTCGTTTCGCCGTACGACGCGCACATTGTCCAGCGCCTGAACGAAGCGGGTGTCGTGACCATCGGCAAGACCAATATGGACGAGTTCGCGATGGGGTCCTCCAACGAGACCTCGTGGTACGGGCCCGTACGCAATCCCTGGTCCGCCGATACGGTGCCTGGCGGCAGCTCGGGCGGCTCGGCAGCCGCAG
>DASRIK010000266.1:0-5566 GCA_035650035.1 Burkholderiales bacterium
CGCGGCGCCTGTGGATAGATCCAGCGGCTCGCCATGAACGCGAGGACGAGCGCTGTCGCGATTGGGTAAGCCACCACATTCGATGCGTGCTGAAGCTCGGGCTCCGTCTTGACCCAGGCACCCAGCCGCAGCCTCGCCCAGTACAGCAGTGCGGCGAGCGCGACGAAAAGCGCGAAGTGAAACAGCAGGCGGTCGGCACGACGTTCCACGTATGTCTGGAGCGTTGTCCATTGCGCTTCGCGAGCTTCCTGGCTGTCGACGGGGATACGCTGGCCCGCCTGCGCCAGCGCTTCGCCGTCCCAGAGCGCCGGGCTGTCGCGGCTGAACATACGGGCGAGCGTCACATCGCGCGCCTGCCTGATCATCTCGATCGCTTCATCGATCCTCAACGCCTGTGCTGCGATGCGGCTTTCCAGTTTCAGCGCGAGCGCGCGCTGCGCTTCCGATGTGCTGCGCGTTCGTGTGATCGAGGTACGCAAAGACTCGATGCGGCTGGTGACCTCTGTCGGGGCGTTTTCCTTCTGTGCGAGCGCAAGGGTCTCGTTCCAGCGTTCGCCGAGTTCCGTCACGCGCGCGAAATTTCGCTCGAGCAGCGCGATGCGCTGCTCGAGCTCGCGGGTCCAGATCGCGAGTGGCGCCCGCGCGGTTTGCCATCCGCGCTCGAGGTTTCGCAGGAGCTCGAGCGAAGGCATGCGCGAGACGATGCGCGTGGTTTCCTTCGAGCGCGCGTCGATCTCGCGAGCAAGCGCCGGGAGCTCTTTTTCGATTTGCGCGAGGCGGTCGTCGGCGGCCGTGGCGGTCGTGATCTCCCGCAGCGCGGCGGTCGCGAGCTCCAATTGCGCGCTGATTTCCGCGAGCGGCACGGGTTCGGGCACCGGGCGCGGCTTTTCCTCGGCGCCGGTCCTGGTATCGGCGGGAACGTCCGCTGCCGCAGCCGGTCGCGGGCAGGGGACGATGCAAACGAGCAGCCACAGGCAGCCGAGCATGCTCGCCGTGGCGAGATGTCGCCGCAAGCAGACGGTTCGGTGGTCCTCGGGAAGAATCATCGGGGCAGGGTTCCTTGAGCGCGGCAAGCGCAGATCGCGTCGCGGATGAAAAGCAATAGCCGGTCCGGGACGGGCGACGTCGCATCGCGAGAAATTGCTAGAATCGCGGCATGAAAATCCTGCGACGTGTGCACATCGCGTTCGCGTTCTTCGCCGCGCTGGTCGCGGTGCTCGCGTATGCGCAAACCGGCGAAAACGTTCTCTACGAGAAGCCGTCGGCCTACAACAACATCATCGTGACGGAGGATGCCGCCGGTTACCGGGTCCTGCGTTTCGAGCGCGGGGGCGCGCGGCAGAGCATCGGAAAACCGGGGGAGCCCGAATATCTGGGCTTTGCGTACACCAAGGTCGCGTTCGTGGGCCTCGCGCTCGTGCCCGAGCCCGCGCGTATTCTCGTCGTGGGCGTCGGGGGCGGCACGATGCCGATGTTCCTGCGAGCCTACTATCCAAACGCCAGCATCGACGCGGTCGACATCGATCCCGACGTCGTGCACGTAGCCAGGGAGTATTTTGGATTTCGCGAAGACGAGCGCATGAAAGCCCACGTGGGTGACGGGCGCGCATTCGTCGAAAGTGCACGTGAGCCGTACGACATCATCTTTCTGGACGCGTTCGGTACTCGCAACGTGCCGCCGCATCTCACGACGGCCGAGTTCATGCGAGCGGTGCGCCGCGCGGTAAAACCCGGAGGCGTCGTCGTCGGGAACATCTGGGGTCGCGGCGCGAATCCGCTGTTCGATTCGATGGTACGCACCTACCAGGAAGTCTTCGACGAGCTCTACATGCTCGATGTGCCCGGCACGACGAACAGGATCCTGCTCGCGCTACCCCGCAAACGGGGGCTGGACCGCGGGGCGCTGATGCAGCTTGCACGGACTACGGGCACGGCCAAACGCTTCCAGTTCGACCTCGGCGCAATCGACGAGAGCCAGTTCCATGTACTCGGTCAGAAAAACAAGGCCGGCCGCGTTCTTCGCGACTCCGAAATAGCGCGACCGGCCGCGGCGGCGACTCAATAGGATGCGTATGCCCAAGGCGCTCGAAAGCTTGCTCGGTTGTCCACGTGGCGTGTGGGAGCGCTTCCATGGATTTCTCGAAAATTGTGCCGAGCGCCACGTCGCGCATGGCTTTGGGCGCTCCAGTACAAGCGCCGCTACACGAACCCCGATCTCATCGAGAAGTATCGGCAGAAGCGCTGACGCGGCCCGCAGTCGGTGCGATCGCGCGTGCGGTCGCGGTGCTCGTGCATTTCTGGTAGGGTTAACCGGCCTTCCCGAAACAACCGATAGCCTGGAGCTCACATGGATCGCAGAACGTTTCTGAAAGCCGGCCCGGCGCTGCCCACGGCCGCTGTCATTGCGGGCCTGCCGCGGCTAGCGGGCGCGAATACGGGCAGCGCATGGCGTGCCTATGAAGTGGTTACGCGAGTGCAAGTGCTCGATGCAGAAGGTGTGACCCGGGTGTGGCTCCCGGCGCCGCTCACGGTCGACACCGATTACTTCAAGAATCTCGGCAGCACGTGGCGCGTGGAAGGCGGAAAGGTCGCATACGTTGAGGAGCCGAAGCATCGCGCCGGCATCCTTTCGGCGCAGTTCGAGAGCACGACGCAAAATCCCGTGCTCGTCATGACGAGCCGCTTCGCAACGCGCGACCGCGCGGTCGATCTGAAGACCGCGCCGCGCGGGGGCGTGCGCGAGGAGCGCGCCGAGCTCAGGACGGCGCTCGAAGCGACGGAGCTCATCCCGACCGACGGTATCGTGCGCGAGACGGCAACCCAGATCACGCGCGGGCAGCGCACCGACGTAGACAAGGCTCGCGCGATATACGAGTGGATCGTCGAGAACACGTTTCGCGATCCGAAGGTGAAAGGCTGCGGCTGGGGCGACATCAAGAGCATGCTCGAGACGGGGAACCTGGGCGGCAAGTGCGGCGATCTGAACGCACTCTTCGTCGGGCTGGCGCGCTCGGTCGGGGTGCCTGCGCGCGATATTTATGGCGTGCGCGTCGCGAAATCCGAGCACGGTTACGTGAGCCTCGGCGCTAACACCGAATCGATCACGCGCGCGCAACACTGCCGGGCAGAGTTCTGGTCGCAGGCCCATGGGTGGGTGCCCGTTGATCCCGCAGACGTGCGCAAAGTGGCTCTCGAAGAGCCGCCGGGGAATCTGCCGCTGAACCACGAGAAGGTGCGCGTCGCACGCGAGCGGCTGTTCGGCTACTGGGAAATGAATTGGCTTGCCTACAACCGCGCGCATGATCTGCAGCTTCCCGGCGCCTCCGACTGGAAAGTCCCGTATTTCATGTATCCGGACGGACAAACCTCGCGTGGACGGCTCGATCCGCTCGAACCCGATCGCTTCCAGTACACGATGACGGCGAAAGAGCTGAAAGCCTGACGAAGCGGCAGCAGACAGCGCTAGCGCGACGTAGGCAGGTTTCGAAGAACAGCGGCAGCCATGCCGCTGTTTTTTTGCGTCAGCTCATCTGCGACTGCAGGTAATTCTGCAGCCCGATGAAGTCGATGAGGTCGAGCTGCGTCTCGAGCCAGTCGATGTGCTCTTCTTCGTTCTCCAGGATGTCCTCGAGCAGCTCGCGGCTGACGTAGTCCTGTACCGATTCGCAGTGCGCGATCGCTTCGAGATACATCGGCCGCGCCGCGCGCTCGAGATCGAGATCACACTTCAGCATCTCGGGTACTGTTTGCCCTATCAAAAGTTTTCCGAGGTCCTGGAGATTCGGCAGGCCTTCGAGGAACAGTATGCGTTCGATGAGCTTGTCGGCGTGTTTCATCTCATCGATCGACTCCTTGCGCTCATGCTCGTAGAGCTTGCCGAGCCCGAGGTTCTGGAACATTTTCGCGTGGAGGAAGTACTGGTTGATCGCCGTGAGCTCCTGTTTGAGCGCGGCATTGAGGTGCGAGACGACCTTGGGATCACCTTTCATCGTTCTTTCTCCGGGAGAGCCGCATGCACACGTTCTTGCTCGGCGGCGGGCGCGCGAACGTGCGCCGACCCTGGAGTATAGGTCGTGCTGGACGAAGCGGTCAGGCTGCGGCGGTAACCCCTGCAGGGCACGAGGCAGCAGCGGTCGCTTTTCGCGTCTCTTCGGCAAGGATTGCGAGCGCGGCGGAAGCACACATGCCGCACTGCGAGGCGATGCCGAGCTCCATCTTGAGATCCGAAAGGGTTGCGGCGCCGTTGCGGATGCAGCGCCGCACTTCGGTGTCGGAGACAGGGTTGCAGATGCAGACGTACATGTCAGGAAACCCAGCTTGTTTAATGCGAATAATTATCACTAATATGGTCAGACTTTGCAACCCATCAACGTGGAAATGACCGTGATATGTATCACGATCAAAGGCTTATACACGACCTAGCGCGCACGCCCGACCATCTTGCGGCTGTTAATGAGAATAGTTATCATCGTTACCATGTCCGATGATGGAGCTATGCATGCATGATCCAGAGACTCGCCCCGAGTTGCTGCTCGCCGCCTTGTTGCACCTCATCACGGCGTACCGTCGCCGGGCCTGCCCGGCGCTGGCTTCATGTATCGCGCGCCACTTCGCATGCCTTGCTGCACACCCGCGTGCGCACCGGCTGATTCGTGACGTGGCTGCTGGCGCGGCGCCGGAGTGGGAACGCGCTGCTGATGTGTCTTGCGAGGCGGCCGACGTAGAGCGGCGTCGACGGGATGACGAAAAGCTCGAACGTGTTCGCTACGACGCGAATGCCGGCTCGGCGGGCAGTCGGAACTCGGCGCGGATGCTGCTCTCGAACTGCTTTGCCGTGAGCGGGCGGCTCTTGAAAGCGCCCTGATACGCGTCACAGCCGAGCGATCGCAGAATCTGCAGCTGCTCGGCCGTCTCGACGCCTTCCGCCACGACTTTCAATCGGAGGTTGTGCGCGAGCCCGATCGTCGCCTTGACGATCGCCGCGTCGTCGAGATCCGACGACACCTCACGAATGAACGAGCGGTCGATCTTCAGCTTGTCGATCGGCAATCGCTTGAGATAGCTCAGGCTCGAATAGCTCGTCCCGAAATCGTCGATGGCGACCTGCACGCCGATCTGACTGAGCTTTTCGAGCGCGACGATCGCCTCCGCGGGATTGTGCATGACGACGCTTTCGTTGACTTCGATCTCCAGGCATTCCGCAGCGAGACGGCTCGCTGCCAGCGCGTGGCGGATCGTCTCGAAGAGCTCGCTCTGGCGAAACTGCGCGCCGGAGATGTTGACGGCCATGCGCAGATCGGGGAGTCCCGTCTCCTGCCACGCCCTGTTCTGTGCGCATGCGTGTTCGATCACCCACTTGTCGATCGCGACGATGAGGCCGGTGTCCTCGGCGATCGTGATGAACTCGAGCGGCGGAACCGTCCCGAAGTGCGGGTGCCGCCAGCGGAGCAGCGCCTCTACCGCGAGCACGCGCCCGGTCGCGATTTCGACCTTCGGCTGGTAGTAGAGCTCGAACTCGTCGCGCTCGATCGCGTGATTGAGGTCGGCGAGCAGCTGCAGGCGGTCG
>DASRIK010000267.1:0-4051 GCA_035650035.1 Burkholderiales bacterium
GAAACCCGGCTTCCCGCGCGCATACGCACGCGTGACGGCGATCCGATCCAGGGCGATTCGAATTACGACCTCGTGCTTTCGGACTGGCGCGATGTCGGCGGAGTAAAAATCGCCCACGCCCAGACTTATCGGCTCAACGGACGCGACATCGTCGTCACGAAATACGAGCAGGTCACGCCCAATCCGTCCCTGGGCGCGGACTTGTTCCAGATTCCTCTTGCTGCCCGCGCGGTGGCGGTGCGCGCCGCGATGGGCAATGTGCCGCACCAGTGGATCATTCGCCGCGGCTACTGGGGCAATCTCATGGATTCGGACGCGATCGCGTGGGACACGGCAACGCGCACCGAGCCTGAGCTCGTCGACATTGCGTCCGGTGTCAGCCTCTCACAGGGCGTCGGCGCAAACAGCATGGTCGTCGAGATGGACAAGTACCTCGTCGTTTTCGACGCCCCTTACGGCGAGGTTTTCTCCGACTGGCTCATACAGGCCGCGAAGAAGCGTTATCCGGGCAAACCGATCCGTTACCTCATGCTCACGCACCATCACTGGGACCACGCCAACGGCGCGCGCACCTACGTCGCCGAAGGGGCCACCGTGATCGTCGGCAAAGGCTCGAAAGACCACTACTCGAACATGTTCAAGGCCCGGGGTACGATGCTGGAGGACCGGCTGCATCGCACTCCGCGAAAGGCGAACATCATCGAGGTGAACGACAAGTACGTACTGAAGGATGGCAAGCGCGAGATCGGGATGTATCTCATCGAGAGCCAGCACTCGATCGCGACACTGATCGGCTACGTGCCGGATGCAAATATCGGGTTCGTGACGGACATTTTCAGCACGAACGTGCCGTTACCGAACAAGCCGCTGCCTGGTCACGTCGACCTGGTGAAGGGCACGAAGAAGTGGGGCATCACGCCCGAGCGCTTCGCACCCGGGCACGGCTCCGTGGCGCCCTACGCGCCGCTCGTCAAGCTCGTCGAAGGGATGTGATCTTCAGAAAGGGAGTTGCAGGTCCGATTTGACGGCGAGGAGCGCGCGGCGGAAATCCTCCTGGATACGCTTGAGCGCCTTCTCGTCGTCGGCTTCGAATCTGAGGACGATCGTCGGCGTCGTGTTCGACGGGCGCGCAAGGCCGAAGCCGTCGTTGTACTCCACGCGGAGCCCATCGATGGTGATGAGCTCTTTCGCGCCGGTGAAGCGCGCCGTTTTCTTGAGGTCGTCGATGAGGGTGTAGTTCTCGCCCTCCGCCGTCTTGATCTGAAGCTCGGGCGTGCTCACGGCGTCGGGTAGCTGCTCGAGCACCGCACCCACGTCCGGGTTGCGGGCGAGGATTTCGAGCAGCCGCGCGCCGCTGTACATCGCGTCGTCGAACCCGTACCACCGCTCCTTGAAAAAGATGTGTCCGCTCATCTCGCCGGCGAGCGGGGCGCCGGTCTCCTGGAGCTTTTTCTTGATCAACGAATGGCCGGTCTTGTAGAGCGTCGGCTTGCCGCCGCGCTCGCGGATCCAGGAAAAGAGATTCCGCGTGGATTTCACGTCGAAAATGATCTCGGCGCCGGGATTCCGCTCGAGCACGTCCGCTGCGAAGAGCATGAGCTGCCGGTCCGGATAGATGATGTTGCCGGCCTTGGTGACGACGCCGAGACGGTCGCCGTCGCCATCGAATGCGTAACCGAGGTCGCCTTCACGCGTCAGCGTCTTGATGAGATCGCGCAGGTTCTCGGGGTTCGATGGGTCCGGGTGATGGTTCGGGAAATGACCGTCGACGTCGCAGTAGAGCTCCGTCACCTTGCAGCCCAGCCTGCGGTATAGCTCGGGCGCGGTCGCGCCGGGCACGCCGTTTCCGCAATCCACCACGATGTGCAGTGGCCGCGCGAGCTTTACGTCCGAGACGATGCGCTGAAGGTATTCCTCGCGTATGTCGTGCGTGCTGTACGTCCCCGAGCCTGAAGCGAGGTTACCGGTTTCGATACGCCGCCGAAGGCCCTGGATGTCGTCGCCGGAGAGGGTCTCGCCCGCGAGCATGATTTTCAGGCCGTTGTAATCGGGGGGATTGTGCGAGCCGGTCACCTGCACGCCCGAAAGCGTCCCGAGGTGATACGCCGCGAAATAGAGCATCGGCGTCGAGACCATCCCCACGTCGATCACGTTCACGCCGCTCGCCTGCAGACCTCGCGCGAGTGCGCCCGCCAGCATCGGTCCGGACAGTCTGCCGTCGCGCCCGATCGCGACCGTCGTGACGCCGCGATCGCGCGCTTGGGAGCCGATCGCCCGACCGATGAGCTCCGTGACGTCGACTGTGAGCGAACGGCCTACGATGCCGCGTATGTCGTAGGCCTTGAAGATCTCCGGCGAGAGGCGAGAGCCTGTTGTGGTCATTGTCAGTCCTTTGATGTCTGTAATTCCTGCGGCAGCCGCTTTCAGCAACCCCGATGCCCGAGGAATGTCAGGATTCGCTGCGGCATCCACCGCAGCTGACCGGGGAAAGCGCCGGAGACGAATCCAACGTGGCCGCCTTCGCCGGGGAAATCACGCGTTACGAAACCCGATACTTCCTCCGCGGAAGGCAGTGCCTGCTCTGGCAGAAACGGATCGTTTCTCGCGTTCAGCATCAGCGTGGGAACGCTTATATGTCGGAGCATCGGTTTGCTGCTCGCTCGATGCCAATAGTCGTCCGTGTCCCTGAAACCGTGTAGCGGCGCCGTCACGACATTGTCGAACGCGCGCAGCGTGCGGGCGCGGCGCACGCGCGCTGCATCGTAGAGCTTCGCGTGCCGCTCGAGCTTGGCAAGCGATTTCCGTTTCAACGTCCTCAGAAAAGCAGACGTGTAGACAAGATTGAAACCGCGCCCCAATGCGTTGCCGGCGGCGGTGAGATCGACCGGCGCGGAAACAGCTGCCGTCGCGGACACGATGTCCGCCGCCGCGCTGCGGTGCTCGCCAAGCCATTTCAGAAGGACGTTGCCGCCCAGCGATACGCCCACGGCATAAAGAGGACCCGATCGCTCCGCGCGCAGCCGCCGGAGCATCCAGTCGAGCTCGGCGCTGTCTCCCGAGTGGTACGCGCGCGCGAGCCGGTTCGGTGAGCCGCTGCATCCACGAAAATGCACGACTGCGCCTTGCCACCCGATGGCGGAGACTTCGGACATTACGGCGTGTGCGTAATGACTCGCAGAGCAACCTTCCAGGCCGTGAAACAAAACGACGAGCGGTTGATGCGCGTCATGCGCGTTTTTCGCATGACGCGTTCCGGCTGACGGTTCACGGCTTACGGCTGACGGTGTTTGCAGCCAGTCGACATCGACGAAATCGCCGTCGGGCGTCTCCCATCGCTCGCGCCTGTACTGCGGGCGCGGCCGCGGCGCGAGCAGAGCCGCGTAAAGGGTTTGCAGATGACCGCCCGGCAGCCACGCCGGTGCCCTGTAAGAAGACAGCGGGCTCGCTGCCGAGCCCATCGCGTGCGTTAGAGCCCTGGAATCCGTGCTCAATCCGCGTAAGAAGGGTCTTTGCGGTCGAGCTTGCGCAGCATCGCAGGCCATTCGAGCAGGCCGGCGCGCCGGCGGACGCCCGGCGTCAATTGCGTGTTCGTGTACTGCACGACTTCCTGCGGCGGAAGCTGGAGCTCGGTGTTGCACGAGAGCGCCATCACCTGGAGCTGGCACGCGCGCTCGAGGCGATACATGTTGTTGAAACATTCCGGAATGCTCGGCGCGACCGTCAGCAGGCCGTGATTGCGCAGCACCATGGCTTCACGGCTGCCGAGGCTTTCGACAAGGCGCTCGCGTTCGTCGATGCGAAGGGCAACGCCTTCGTAATCGTGGTACGCAATGTCGGAAAAACGCATGGAGCTCTGCGCGATCGGCATGATCCCGCACTTCATCGCGGAGACCGTCATGCCGGCGAGCGTGTGCGTGTGAATGATGCAGTCGACGTCGTGGCGCGCGCGGTGGATGGCGCTATGGATCACGTAACCTGCCTGGTTGACGCCGTATTCGG
This sequence comes from Burkholderiales bacterium, assembly GCA_035650035.1. Lineage (GTDB taxonomy): Bacteria > Pseudomonadota > Gammaproteobacteria > Burkholderiales > SG8-41 > JAQGMV01. The sequence goes on from DASRIK010000267.1 coordinate 4,000, forward strand.
TTGCGTTGAAAAGGACGTTACCGTCGATGTCGATCCTGATCATCGAGGACGC
>DASRIK010000268.1:0-2703 GCA_035650035.1 Burkholderiales bacterium
TTTTCGATGCCCGCTTCCGAAGCGATATCGAAGAGTCCGAGCACGCCAAGAGTGCTGTTGATCATCACGCGACCGAAGTCGCTGTATGCCGTCGTGAACTTGCCTTGCAGGGTGTTGTTGAGCCCCACGCGCACGTCGTTCAGATTCGAGAATACGTTGCTGACGCTTTGTCGCAGGAACTCCGGCAATACCTTGCGATAGCCTTCCGCCACCGGCTTCAGCACCGCGCGGTCGAGCTGCTCGTTGAACCGATAGACGCCGCGGTTGAACGACTCGAACGGGTCGCGTGGATCGGCCGCCGTCGCGCTGCCGCTCAGGAGGAAAAAACCGACGAGTGACCCGGCTATGCAGCCAGGCAGCGATGTCCGAGCCATACTGAGGAATCCTTCTGTAGGTTCCGCCCGCCTGCATTGTCGGCGCCCGTGGGCGGTCTCACGCCGGCCGGCGCGAAGGCGCGCCACACGGCAATATCGTCAATTCTTACTGGTCCTTGAGCAGAACGCTCTGCTCCTCTTCCAGGACCTTCTGCACGGCCGGTCGTTTCAGCATGCGGTCTTTCCAGGCGGTATAGGACTTAAGGTCACGCATCGGAAAGCCTGCGCGCAATCCCCAGCCGTAGAACACCAGCGCGTAACCATCGGCCACCGTGTATTGGTCCCCCATGATCCACGTCTTGCCTTCCAGCATCGAATCGATTTCGCCGCACTGGGCCATGAACGTCTTCTTTGCCGTTTCCTTGACGGAGGCGTGCGCCGCTTCCGCTTCGGCAAACCGCTCTGGTCGAAAATAGTGCGTGTACGGCGGATGCACGCTGTTCGAGAACCAGGCCATGGTCGAGATGCAGCGCGCCTCTTCGAACGGGTCCTTCGGCAGCAGGTTTTTCTCCGGAAAACGCCGGCCGAGATAAGTCAGTATCGCTGTATTCTCCGTGAGGACCTTGCCGTCGACGACGAGCGCCGGGACCTTGCCTCGCGGGTTGATCTTCAGATATTGCTCGGTCTTGTGCTCGCCTTTGGGCAGCAGCGTGGGCTTCTTTTCGTAAGGGACGCCCATTTCTTCGAGACCGATGTGCGAAGCCATGGAGCAGACGCCGGGACTAAAATAGAGCGTGAACATGCGAAGCACTCCTTCGAGTGGAGGAAAAGAAGGCACGGACGTCCGAGTGGACTGCGATAGTCTAGCGAGCGTTCCGGGGTGGCACAACGCGAGATCGACCGACGGAAAAACGAGCATCAGATGAATCGCAGCGCCCTGCTACTTGGCGTGTCGTTTGTAACGGCTGCGCTCCACACGGGCGCTGCGCAGGCCGCGAATCCGGCTTCCGATCATCGCCGCTTTCAGCTCGAGCAGCAGCAGGACGCAGAGCGGCGGCTCGAGTTGCAGCGCGACCTCTTTGCGCAGGAACGTCAGCTCGAGCTTCAGCGTTTCGAGCTGGACCGACAGAGGCTGCTGCAGTCGATCGCCAGACAGCCCTTGCGGCCGCGTGTGGACCCGGGCCGACTGAGATAGAGTCACGTATTCACAAAAGACAGGAAACTCATGCTGAAAATCGGAGTAATGCACGGGGACGACATCGGACTCGAAGTCGTTCCGGAAACGGTCAAAGTGATGAGCGCAGCAGCGGCCGAGGCCGCGCTCGACGTGCAGTGGCGCGAGCTACCGCTCGGCAAGAAAGGTCACGAGCTGCACGGCCACACGATGCCTGAATTCACCGTGCAGGCACTGAAAGAAACCGACGGCTTCATCTCGGGGCCCATCGGCCACAACGCTTATCCGCGCAACGACCCTAGCTGGGTCATGCCGCCGCTGCGCAAACGTTTCGATCTTTTTGCGAACGTGAAACCGGTGAAATCGTACGCCAACCTGCCTTCGGTGCATAAAGACGTCGATATCGTTTTTCTGCGCGAGACGACGGAAGGCATGCAGTCGGGCGGCACAGTGGTCGCGGGCACCGGGGAATTCCGGCCCAACGACGAGATATCGATCGGCCATCGTGTCGTGACGCGCAAAGGTGCGAGCCGCGTTGCACGCGAAGCGTTCGAGATCGCTCGCACGCGCACGCGCAGGAAAGTCACAGCAGTTCACAAGGAGCCGGTTTACAGGCTCGTATGCGGCATGTTCGCCGAGGAGTGCCGCAAGATGGCGAAGGAGTATCCGGACATCGAGCTCGAGGAAGTGCTCGTCGACGGCTTCGCGATGAAGCTCGTCATGAAACCACAGCAGTACGACGTCGTCGTCACGACGAATCAGTTCGGGGATATCCTCACCGACGAAGGCGCAGGGCTCGTCGGCGGGCTCGGCCTCGCGCCGGGGCTCGTGGTCGGCGAACGTTATGCCATGGCGCAGGCGACACACGGCTCGGCACCCGATATCGCGGGCAAGAACATCGCGGATCCTTACGCGATGATCATGTCCGGCAAGATGCTTTTCGAGTGGATCGGCCGCAAGCGCAAGGAGCCGAGAGCGCTGCAGGCCGCAAAGTTCATCGACCGGGGGATGGACATGGTGATCGCCGAAGCCAGGCAGCTCACGGCAGATCTGGGCGGCAAGGCGACGACCGTGCAGATGGGCGACGCCATCGTCGAGGCCGTGCGCAAGGCCGCCGCGAAGTTCAGAAGCTGACACGTCCCGGTCCTCTGCGCGAGTCGTTACGCACGTTTTCTCCGGCACGACGCCGCGTGATAGCCGCGGCGTCGGCAGGCG
>DASRIK010000269.1:0-5643 GCA_035650035.1 Burkholderiales bacterium
CGCGTTTGGCCGCGGCCTTTTCAGCGATGCCGCGCACCTCGGCAGCATCGATGCCGGCGGGTTTCTCGATGAGGAACGGATAGCCTTCGTCCAGCAGGTGATGCGCCGTCCGAGCCATGTCGCTGTGACGCCCGAGCACGATCACGAAATCCGGCCGCGTCTTCTCGAGCATGTCCGCATAGTCGGTGAACGTCGCGGCGCTGCCGAGCTCCGCCGCACGACGCTCCACGATCGCGGGGTCCGGGTCCTGGATCGCGACGAGACGCACCTCGTGCATACGCACGACGCTCTTGAGGTATGCAGCGTCGTACAGTGAATGCCAGTGCCCTACACCGATTGCGGCGATGCGCAAGGGCACGGCGGCCTCACGGCTGCGCCAGGAGGCGCTCGATTTCCTTCAGCAGCTTGGGATCGTTCGGCGTGACGTCGCTGGGATAGGCAAGCACCTGCTCCCCTTTGCGGTCGACGAGGTACTTGTGGAAGTTCCAGCGGGGCCGGCTGCTCGAAACTTTCGCCAGGCGCTCGTAAAAGGGATTCACCTGGCCTTTGGCGACGCCCGACTTCGCGAACATCGGGAACGACACGCCATAGTTCACTTCACAGAAGTTCGCGATTTCCTTGTTCGAGCCGGGCTCCTGTCCGCCGAAATCGTTCGAGGGGAAACCGATCACGACGAGGCCCTTGTCCCTGAAGCGGCGGTGGAGCGCTTCCAGATCCTTGTACTGCGGCGTGTAGCCGCACTGGCTTGCCGTATTCACGACGAGCAGCACCTTGCCTTCGTAGCGGCAAAGCGAAACGCCGTCCTCGCTCAACGTCGGCAGCTTTACATCGAGCAGCGCCGGACACGCGGCGGAGGCGAACGGACTCGCGGCAAGCAGGACCACGAAGGCGAGAATCCGGTTCATGACCGGGCCATCCTACCCGAATTCATCCGCAGTGGGATCGCCGGAGTTAAACTCCGACAAATCACGCGATCCGAGACCGCATGCTGGACAGCCATGCGCGTCAGAACTTCATCAACGAAGGAGTAGCGAAATGAAGGTTTACCAGCGTCTTGCCGAGGCATTCAAGGCGGAAGGCACCGAAGCGGTGTTCGGCATCATGGGCGACGCGAACATGTACTGGTACAGCGAGCTCGACAAGCTCGGCGTCCAGCTGGTGGAAGTCCGTCATGAAGGCGCCGGGCTCGGGATGGCCGACGGCTGGGCGCGCGCGACGCACAAGCCGGGCGTTGCGAGCGCGACGTGCGGGCCGGGCACGACGCAGCTTGCCACCGCGTTCGTCGTCGCGGCACGTGCGGAATCGCCACTCGTTTCTTTCTGTGGCGAGCATCCGACGAACGACGACGGTTACAACCAGCGGTTCGACAACAGGGGTTTCGCGGCTGTGTGCGAGACCGGTTTCGTGCGCTTGAATTCTCCGGAAAGCGTGGATGACGTCGTGCGTAAGGCGTTCTACATGGCGCAGCTGGAATCGAAGCCGGTCATGCTGAGCTGCCCGATGGATATCCAGCAGAAGAATGTCGAGGAGGACGAGCCCTATCAGACTTCGGCGACGATTCTGCCGAAGCGTGCGCCCGGACCGGATGCGGAGTCCGTAAAGCGGGCCGTCGACCTGATCGCGAAAGCGAAGCGGCCGGTGATCGTTGCAGGCCGGGGTGCAAGATGGTCAGGTGCCGGCGAAGCGATCCTGAAGCTCGCCGAACGCTCCGGCGCATTGATCGCGACTTCCCTCATGGCGAAGACATGGCTCGCGGGTCGGGATCCTTTCCACATCGGTGTGTCGGGCCTCTACGCGACGAAGACTGCCATCAACCTGCTGCAGGAAGCCGATGTTGTCATCGGGGTCGGCGCGAGCCTCAACCGCTACACGACCGAGCACGGCTATCTGTATCCCAACGCGAAGTTCGTGCACCTCGATACGAAGCCTCACGTGCTGATGGGCAACGCGCGTTCGTCCGACGTGTACCTCCAGACCGACGCGAAGCTCGGCGTGGAAGCGATCGAGGCCGCGCTAGCCCAGCAGAACTTCAAGCAGACGGGCTATCGCACGGCTGACGTGAAGAAACAGCTCGTCGGCCACTTCGCCGATCGTGCGGAATTCCCGATCGAGGATGGCAAAGTCGATCCGCGCGATGTCGTCACGACCCTGGACGAAGTGATCCCGGCCGGCATCAGCCTGCTCACGGGCAGCGGGGCGTCCGCCGGATTCTCAAATATCCTGTTTTCGAAAGAGCGGCCGCTCGTGATGGCGAGCCACTTCTTCGGGTGCATCGGGCAGATGATGCCCGCCGCGATGGGTGCCGTGATGGCGTCCGGCAACAAGCCACACGTCCTCGTGGACGGCGACGCGAGCGTCATGATGCACCTCGCGGAGTTCGACACGATGATTCGCCACAAGATGCCGCTGCTCATCGTGGTGCTGAACAACGAAGCGCTCGGCTCCGAGTACTACAAGCTCGACGCGCACAAGATGGACAAGATGCTGTCCGTCGTTCCAACGCCGGACCTTGGTGCTGTCGCACGCGGTTTCGGCGGCAAAGGCGTGCTCGCGACGAAGATCGAAGAGGTGCAGAAAGCCGCTCAGGAGTGGGTCGCGAATCCCTGCCCCATGATCATCGATGCGCGGATCGAGCGTGCCGTCGTGACGCTGCCGTATCGCCGGATCCATTACGGCCGGGACGAGTAAGAACCGATCGCCTGACGGTTCGACTCCGCGTTCACCGCTTCCTCTCCGTATGCCGCGGGCCGTGGCACAGCGGAGTCGAATTACGGACGCGGAGCTCGTCGTGAGCTTTTAAGGCTTCAGAATTCGTTGTGTGAGGGGAGACGAATGGCCGAAGCAGCAGCGCAGGTAGATGCACAGGAGCTCCTCGAGGACGCACGGACGCTCGTCCATTACGCCGTGCGCAATCGAATCGACATTCCGAGGCAGCTCCTCGACCGATTCAATCCTGCGGCTCAGGAACTGGAGAGGATCCGGACGGATCCGGCGCAATACACCGCTTTCATCGCATCGTTCCAGGAGCTCTCGAAGCTCGTGCCGCTGTCGGCCGCGCAGCTTCGCTCGATGAGAGAGCGTCTTCAGCGCCTCAAGCCCCAGATCGACGCGGCAAACACGTTGCTGCGGTTCGCGACAGAGAACGGGCGTCAGATCGCGCCCGAAGTGAGCGCCGCAATCGTCGCGGCAACCGACGCTGCGGCGAAAGCCACGGTGACTCCGGAACTCGAAGCGAGTTTCCTGAAGGCATACCAGGCGCTTGCCACTCAGCTCTCCCCGGTCACGGCCGCAACGATGGCGGCGTCGCGGACCAAGTTGCCGAAGTTTCGCATGCTGCTCGACAACCCCGAGGAATTCCTGCGCAGCTTTGCAGGTATGACCCTCGGGCGGTTCCTGCACCTTGCGATGTTCGTTCTGGTGTTGGTCGTGGCAGGCGTTGCGCTCGGATATCAGGCCATCGGCGAAACCGCGCTGGCTCGGCACGAAGCGCTCACCACGCGCATCGGCGAGCTGCAGGACGCAATCGCAAAAGGTCAGCTCTCGCTTCGCGAAAAACAGTTCGTACGGGACACCGAGCTTAAAAAGAGCGTGGAATCGCAGACGGCGCGCGCCGCCCAGAGCGCGTTCGGTCAGGCCGAAGCAGAACTGGCGAAAAACCAGGCGCTGTTGCAGCAACTGTCAGCGGAGCGAGCTGCGCTTCCGGAGTCTTTGAATGAATGGTTGAAGGGCCCCTGCCAAAGCAAGTGGACGGAATGGATGTGCTTCTATCCCATGGCGTCGGCAAGAGCCATGGAGGAGCCGCAAATGCTGTTTCTTTCCCAGGCGGCGGTGCGGCGCATGAATACGATCGTGCTGCCCCTGCTGCTCGGGCTGCTGGGTGCTTATTCGTTCGTTCTGCGCCAGCTCAGCCGTGAAATCCGGGATTCCTCGTTCGCCCCTGATTCGCTGCTGCACAACGTCGTCCGCCTCACGCTCGGAGCGCTCGCAGGGCTCGCCGCGAGCTGGCTGCTGAAGCCGGAGCAGTTAGGTCTCATGAGCAGCGTACCGGCATGGACGCTCGCCTTTGTGGCGGGCTACGCCATGGAGCTCGTATTTGCGTTCATGGATCGCGTCGTCGCCGCCTTTACAAACAAATCGTCGTAACCGGATGGCAGATCCGGCGAGCGCTCGACGCGAGCTGACTCCTGGCCGGAAGCTGTGGTGGATCATCCCCGGCCGATGCGGCCGGGGATGACGGGACTATCGGACCGAAGCGTGGGCCACTTGATCGGCCTCGAGTCTGCGGTGCTGTGTCGGTTTGTTCTGCTGCCACCACTCGAGCATCTGCAGGAAATCCCCGCCGAACTTCTGTTGCTTCAGCTCCGCCGTAACCTCGCCGCAGAACGCCATCGGAGCGTTATGCACGCCGTATTTCGTGCCTGCGTAGTCGCAGGCCCAGAATGCCTGTTCGAGGTCGACGGGTGCGTGCGCTTTCGACGTAATCTCAACCGCGCTCGCAGCTTCGTCGGCGAACGCGACGTAGGCGCCAGCACCTGCGGCGGAGAGCGCAAACAGGTGAACGGCGGCTATGATGGCAGTGCGGCTCCGGGAAAGCTCGTTTTTGCGTGCGAACATTATTGTCTCCTGGTTGATGGACTGCACGCACAGTGTCTGCCGCAGTGTCGGCAGGCGGTATCCGCCCGAGGTCACTTTCGGCAGTACCGAGATCCCAGTACTGAAGTATGCTAGGCGCGGACCCGCTCATCCGCCTGCGATGAAGATCCTTCTCATCGATGATCATGCGCTCATCCGCGATGCGTTGCGGGGCGTGCTCGCGGAGCTTCAACGCGGGTCGCGCATCCTCGAGGCGCACGATGCGCAGAGCGCGATGAAGCTGCTGCAGGCGCAGGCGGACGTTCAGCTGGTTGTGCTGGATCTCAATCTGCCGGACCGCGGCGGGTTCGATGTGCTGGCTGAAATTCGAGAGCGGTATCCCGCCATCGGCGTCGTCGTACTCTCGGGCAACCACGACCGCGCGAGCGTGCAAAAAGCGCTCGACCTGGGAGCGCTTGGGTTCATACCGAAATCGTCTCCGCGCGAAGTCATGCTGAGCGCGTTCAATCTGATTTTCGCCGGCGGCGTCTACATCCCTCCGCAGATTCTGGAGCGCGCGGCGGCGCCGCCGACAGCACCGCCGCGCAGCGCGCGAAGCATCGCGGCCGACCTCGGATTGACCGAGCGGCAGGTCGATGTGCTCGCGCTCATGATGCGGGGCAAGAGCAACAAGGTCATCTGCCGCGCTCTCAATCTCGCGGAGCCGACGGTGAAGAACCACGTGACGGCGATTCTCAAGGCCTTGAAGGCGACGAACCGCACCGAGGCGGTCATCGTTGCCGGCGCGCTCGGCTTTGAGTCCCCGGACGGACCGCATTAGACGGGGCTGTCGCGTTCTCGCGGGGCACCGGCGCCTGTAGCAGCCGGTTGAGCATCGCGCGCAGCGCGACAGGCGCCACCGGTTTGCTCAGAAAGAAATGGTCGCCCTGCGCAGCCTCGCGCAACCTTTCCGCCGCCGTGTCGCCGCTCATCAGAAAGGCGGGGACGGCCGTGCCGAGCTTCGCCCTGAGCTGATGAATCGCCTGGATGCCCGTCCTGCCATTGCCGAGC
>DASRIK010000270.1:0-2700 GCA_035650035.1 Burkholderiales bacterium
TGATTGCGCCGTCGGCAAGCACCACCTTCGGGATGACGAGCTCGCGTTTGGCGAGTGCAAAGCTCGCATCGCTCATCTTGATGGTCCGCAGCGCGAGCAGAGGCTGCTTGGTGTCCGGCAACGCCAAAAACAGACCCGAAAGCTCCGCCTGCACGCCGTTCACGCCAAGGGTGGTCTGCCCTTGCGCATAGCTGAACTCGTAACGTCCGGCGACGGTGAGGTCGCCTCGCGGCTCCCCGAGCTTCAGCTCGTCGCGCAGAAAACGCCACGCGGTCTCGAGCTTCATGCCTTTCACCTCGATTTCGCCTGTGGACGCGACCGGTTCCACCGACAAGATGCCTTTCCACGTGAGCGTACCGCCGCCCGGGAGCCGTGCGTCCAGCGTGTAGCGTCCCTGATGATCGGCGAGCGTGCTCAGATTCGACAGCTCGAATTCGATCGGCGTCACCACGACACTCGCGCGCGTCTCGCCCGACAGATCGGTGAGGCTCACCCTGCTGTCGTCGACGACGAGGTGATCCACGACGAGGCGCGGCGGCGGCTCGTCCGGTTTGGGCGGCTTGCGCAGCCGATCGATAACGTCGAGGAGGTTGAGCCGCCCGTTGCGGTCGATCTCCAGCGCAAGGTCCGCGCCTTCGAGGCGCATCTCGGCGAATGTCCACGCGCGCCTGAAAAGACTCGACACCTGGAAATCGATGAAGAGCCGCTTGAACGCGAGGAGCGACTTGTCGCCGCTGTCTTCCAGCCGGAAGCCGGACGCCTCGAACGTCAGCGTGTACGGGTTGATCCTGACTTTCTCGACCGACGCCGCGCGGCCGACATGCTCCTGCGCGAGAGATGGCAGGTAGCGCTCGATGAGAAACGGCCCGAGCAGAAAACCACCCAGCGTGTACAGGAGCAGCGGCCCCGCGAACGACCACAGCAGCTTGCTGCGCGCAAGGCGCCGCAGAAACCGGCGCAGATCGATCGACGGGCGAGAAAATTTCGCGAACCGCATCTCGAAAGTTTACGCGTCCGCGGCCATCCCATCCTGAAACGAAAAGTCGTCGCTGTGATCGTGGATAGCGCGTCGCCGCGCTCATCGCAGCTCTTCGTGCCTCGCGTTGTATAGTTAGGACACAAGGAGAGCGGACATGGCAGGCGCTTTGGCAGACCTTCGTATTATCGATTTCGGCCAGTACATCGCAGGCCCGCTGGCCGCCATGCTGCTGGGCGACCACAGCGCGGACGTCATCCGCGTCGATCCGCCGGGCGGGCCGCGCTGGAACACGCCGGCCAATGCCACATGGAACCGCAACAAGCGCAGCATCGTGCTCGATCTGAAAGACGACGCAGACCGGGAGATCGCGCGGCAACTCATCGCGGGCGCCGATGTGGTGATCGAGAACTTCCGTCCCCGCGTGATGGATCGCCTCGGTCTGGGTGCGGCCGCGATGACCGCCGCGAACCCTCGCCTCATCTACTGCTCGCTGCCGGGCTTCGGCTCGGACGATCCGCGTGCGCAAGTGAGAGCATGGGAAGGCGTGGTGGCCGCGGCCACTGGTGCATATCGCCCGAGTCACGCAACGAAGGGCCGACCGGTTTACACCGTGATTCCTTACGGCTCGATGTACGCAGCGTTCCTGTGTGCAGTCACCGTCGCCATGGCGGTTTACGCGCGCGAGCGTTCCGGACTCGGCCAGCGCGTGGAGATTCCGCTGTTCGACGCGACCTTCAGCGTGATCGGCGCGCGCGGCCTGCTCGTGAACGGCAAACCCGTGCCCGAACCCGAATTCAACTGGAGCCGGCAACTGCCCTGCAAAGATGGGCGCTGGCTCATGTACGTCGCGAACAATAAAAGATTCGAGGCGTTCATCAAGTCGATCGGCATGGACCAGTGGCGCGATGCCAGGCTGCCGCCGAACGAGCTCGCGCAGAAGTTCGACGAGGTGATGCGCATCCGCACGGCGAAAGAATGGGAAGACATCATTGCGGAGATCGGCTCGGAAGGCGTGATCTGCCACAGCAGCGCCGAATGGCTGCGACACCCGCAGGCGCTCGAATCGAAGATCATCGCCGACTACGACGACCCGGAGCTCGCGCGCTTCCGCGGCCCCGGCATCAACGCGCGCCTGTCGTCAACACCAGGTTCCGTGCGCACACCGCGCGCGAAGCCGGATGCGAATCGCGCAGAAATCCTCCAAGAGCTGGCTTCGCGCAAGGCCACGTCAGTTACCCCTCTCCCCATGGGAGAGGGGGTAGGGGTGAGGGAAGAACTCCTACACTCAGCACTCGACGGCATCAAAGTCGTCGACCTCTGCATCATCCTTGCCGGCCCGACCTGCGGCCGCACGCTCGCGGAGTTCGGCGCCGATGTCATCAAGATCGACAGCCCGCACGTCAAAACAGTGCTGCGACACAACGACATCAACCGCGGCAAACGCAGCGTCCTCATCGATCTGAAGAAGAAAGAAGGCCTGGAGATCTTCTGGAAGCTCGTCGATCAGGCGGACGTGGTGCTGCAGAATTTCCGGGCCGGCGTTGCCGAGCGGCTCGGGATCGACTACGAACGAGTGCGTGCGCGCCGGCCGGGCATCATCTACGGCTCCATGAACACCTTCGGCCATATCGGCCCCTATGCCGGGCGTCCCGGGCACGAGCAGATCGGCCAGGCCGTGTCGGGCATGCAGGTGCGCTACGGCTCAACCAAACCTGCGACCG
>DASRIK010000271.1:0-6108 GCA_035650035.1 Burkholderiales bacterium
CAACCGCGCTTGCTAAGCAAACAGTTCCTTCTGCTATTTCCTCATGACGCAGCACATCGCAGTTGCGTTGGCGCGGAGCCGCACCTGCCAGACAGCGTGCAGCAGCGGGGCGCACGCGGCCCGGCGGAGAGATTCAACGACGATCCGGCACTTGTTGCCGGCTATAAGCAGCCCTGCGATCCCACTCTTGACTCCCGCGCTGTAGCGGACGTGCAGACGAGATGCGATCTTCTAAGCCTGCTTCACGCAGCGATGGATAGTCACCGCGGCGCAGTACTGCACATCGTCCCTCGAATCGCGGGGCGGTGCAGACTTCCCAACGACCTCCACGCACTTTTACCGAGTCTGCGCGGTCATTGAAGCCGAATCGGTTGAAATTGGCGATGCGCCTGTCAGTCGAAAACCAACGGCCACTAAAGCCCTCATTTTCGTAGAAGGTGATGGTGGATTGTGGTGCTGATTTAGGTTGTGGCTGTTGAGCTGCCGCATTGAACGAAACAAACAGCGCGCATATGCAAAGTGTTGCAGATGTCCTCATTGGTCGCTTCATAGCGTCCTCCGCAGTATTGATGTGGTCGAGCGATGCACGGCATGTACCTGACATGACGTTGTGCTAACGCGATCGGGCACTTCTCCCCATGCGTAACGAGCAATACTGCGCGAACAATGAAGCGGGCTTGGTTGCAGCTGCCATGACCCTGGCCCGGGGCTGAATTACCTTGACCTGCACCCCTTAGACGACACCACTGGGTACTTAAGCCTGCCGCGCAGAACTTCCTGCAGCAGCAGGCCAAATTCGACGCGTTCCGCGCCTGCTTTAACGACGAACGACCGCACCAGGCGCTTGGCATGAAATACCCCGCCGAGCTCTACTCGCCTTCGCCGCGCAAATACCGCGGCTTAACCGATTTGAACTACCCGTTCCATGACCGAACCATCACCGTCACGCGCTGCGGTCGCATCTGCATGGATCGGCTCAAGATCAACTTCAGCACCGTCTTCGCCGGCCAGAACGTGGGCGTGAGACAAGTCAGCGACAAGATCTGGCTCGTCACCTTCATGGACTACGACCTGGGATTCTTCGATCTCGAGACATGCCGCCTCGAGCCCACAACAAACCCGTTCGAGGCTAAAGTGTTACCCATGTCTCCGGTATAAACCGTCACCCATGTGACCGGAATGGACCTAGCGGAGTTGGTGGGTCTGGTTGGACTCGAACCAACGACCAAGGGATTATGAGTCCCCTGCTCTAACCGACTGAGCTACAGACCCATGGCCACGACGCCTCGTTTGCGCTCGGCAGGCGAGCGCCATGGGTCGTGACCCGGTAAACGACACGGAGGGAAACCGACGTTTCCCTCCGTGAGCCTTCTTTCCTTCGCAGATCAAGTCTCGGTATCGAGGAAGCTCCGCAGCCGCTCGGAACGCGACGGGTGACGCAGCTTCCGCAGCGCTTTCGCTTCGATCTGGCGAATGCGCTCGCGCGTGACGTCGAACTGCTTGCCGACTTCTTCGAGGGTGTGATCGGTATTCATTTCGATGCCGAAGCGCATGCGCAGCACTTTCGCTTCACGCGGGGTGAGCGTGTCCAGCACGTCTTTGGTCACGCCACGCAGCGATGCATACACAGCGGAATCCGAAGGCGCCATCGTCGACTGATCCTCGATGAAGTCGCCGAGATGCGAATCGTCGTCGTCGCCGATCGGCGTTTCCATGGAGATCGGCTCTTTCGAGATCTTGAGGATCTTCCGGATTTTCTCTTCCGGCATTTCCATTTTCTCGGCGAGCAGCGCGGGATCCGGCTCCTGCCCGGTCTCCTGCAGGATCTGCCGCGAAATGCGGTTCATCTTGTTGATCGTCTCGATCATGTGCACGGGGATCCGGATGGTGCGCGCCTGGTCCGCGATCGACCGGGTGATCGCCTGGCGTATCCACCACGTCGCATACGTCGAGAATTTGTACCCGCGCCGATACTCGAACTTGTCCACGGCCTTCATGAGGCCGATGTTGCCTTGCTGGATCAGATCCAGGAACTGGAGCCCCCGGTTCGTGTACTTCTTCGCGATCGAGATCACGAGACGCAGATTCGCTTCGGTCATCTCGCGCTTTGCGCGCCGGGCTTTCGCTTCGCCCGTCGTCATCTGACGGTTGATCTCCTTGAGATCCTTGATCGGAATACCCACGCGGGTCTGCAGGTCGATCAGCTTCTGCTGCTGCTCGACGATCGCCGGCTCGAAGCGCTCGAGCGCGGCGCTCCACGGCTTGTGACCGTCGATTTCGTTTCTCACCCAGCGCACGTTCGTTTCCTTGCCCGGAAACTCCTTGATGAACTGGTGCCGCGGCATTTGCGCCTTGTCCACGGTGAGGTGCATGATCGTGCGCTCGTTGGTGCGGACTTCATCCACAAGCTTGCGCACCCCGTCGCAGAGCGCTTCGATCTGCTTCGCCGCGAAACGGATGTTCATGAGCTCGTCGGAAATGTGGTCGCGAGCCTGCAAGTACGGCTTGCTGCGCGGACCTTCTTTCTGGAGCGCCTTCATCATCTTGCCGTAGAAGTTGCGAATCACGGCGAAACGCTTGAGCGCCTCTTCCTTGAGCCGCAGCATGTCCGCGCTTTGCACGGCGGCGCCGTCTTCATCCTCTTCCTCGGCGCCTTCGATTTCGTCGTCCTCGTCGTCGGCGGAAGCTTCGACTTCCTGGACGACCTCCTCCTGGGCGTTCGGATCGACCAGGCCATCGACGAACTCATCGACGCGCATCTGATCTTTTTCAATCCGCTCGGCGATGCTGAGGATCTCGGCGATCGTGGTCGGGCAGGCGGAAATCGCCTGGATCATGTGCTTCAACCCGTCTTCGATCCGCTTCGCGATCTCGATCTCGCCTTCGCGCGTCAGGAGCTCGACCGATCCCATCTCACGCATGTACATGCGCACCGGATCCGTCGTGCGGCCGAATTCCGAATCGACCGTGGAAAGGGCGGCTTCCGCTTCTTCGACCGCCACCTCGTCGGCGACGGCCGGCGTGACGTCGGACATGAGCAGCGCATCGGCATCCGGGGCCTCGTCGTAGACCTGGATGCCCATGTCGTTGATCATGCCGATGATGTTCTCGATCTGCTCGGCGTCCATCATGTCGTCGGGCAGATGGTCGTTGATCTCGGCGTACGTGAGATACGTGCGCTCTTTGCCGAGCACGATCAGGTTCTTGAGACGCACACGACGCGCTTCGGCATCGGCCGGCGAAAGCTCACGGCGCTCGAACTCCTTGACGAGCGCTTTCTCTTTCGCGGTCAGCCCGCGCGTCGATTTCTGCTTGCCCGCGATCGGCGTGATGACACCTTTCCCGCGCGCCTTGTCCGCCTGCTGAGCTGCAGCCTGGACTTTCTCGAGCGCTTTCCTGCCGACCGCCTTGAGAGTGGCAAGACGCTGCTCTTTCTTGTTGATCGCCTTCGTGAGCGCCTTCACCTGCGGCTTGATCGGGGCGCGCTTGGGCACGGCCTTGGGTTTGGACTTCGCCGCGGCTTTTGCGGGCGGCTGCTTCGGACGGTGCGCTTTGAGCTTCAGCTTCTGCGGTTTCGCTTTCGAGACAGGACGTGTCTTCGCCGAGGACCGCTTGGCGGCGGCACTCCGGGTGGCCGCGGTTTTTGCGGCCCCTTTCCTGGCGGGGACTGTTTTGGCTTTCGATGCTGCGGATTTCCTGAGTTGTTTGGCCATGATCCCGTGTCCTGCGGCTATATACGGTGAAAAAACTGCAAATTATATCCCAAGGAGGCACTTTCCGCGCTCCGGGGCCTTAAATCTTGACGGCGGATTTTCCCTGAAGTTCCAACAACTTGAGCCGTCTGTTGATCTCGTTCAGCAAACGCCCCCATCCCTCGGTAAATTCTGCCCGCAAGTCGTCCGTCCGGAACGGCTCGAACGACAACAAGTCCGCTTCCAGCCGGCTGAACACTGCTCCGAGCTCACTGTTACGGGCATACTCGGCCCAGCTTGACACCTTCTCGCCCCCGCGGAGGGCATACAGCTGGAATCTCAGCGCATCGAGCTCCTCGCGGTCGAGTTCCGGCACCGTTTCCGCCGCCGCAAGCGCCTGCGGGTCCGCCAACTCGGCGAGCGTCGGATCTGCCATCAGTCGAACAATCAGCTTACGCGTCAACGAGTTGGTCTGGCGCGGCACGGGAGCAGCCGGGCGTGCGCGGCCCAGGGAAGGCGATTTGATCTGGAACTCGCGGTCGAGTTCCGCCTGCGTGATGCGGACCCGCTCCGACAGCATTTTCCTGAGGAGCAGCGAGAGCAGCGGGGCTGTGACCTGTTTCACGAGCGGCTTGGCGTCCTGAAGCAGCTTGGCGCAGCCTTCCGCGGTGTGTACATCCACGCGCGCCGACAGCTCGTCCAGCAGAAATTGGGAAAGCGGGACAGCACTGTCCAGGAGTTTTTCGAAACCGTCTTGCCCGTGGGCCCGGACGTACGTGTCGGGGTCTTCGCCCTGCGGCAGAAAAAGGAAGCGGACCTGCTTGCCGTCCGAGAGCTCACCCAGGCTCACTTCGAGCGCTCGCCATGCCGCCCGGCGTCCCGCGGCGTCGCCGTCGAAACAGAACACCACTTCGTCGGTCTGGCGGAGGAGCTTCTGGACGTGCAAGCCTGTGGTCGCAGTCCCGAGCGTTGCCACAGCATAGGCGATGCCATGCTGCGCGAGCGCTACTACGTCCATGTAGCCTTCGACGACGAGCACGCGGCCCGCATCGCGGATCGCGCGGCGCGCCTGGTAGAGCCCGTAAAGCTCGCGCCCTTTTTCGAAAACCGGTGTTTCGGGCGAGTTGAGGTACTTCGGCTCGCCCGAATCGATGATCCGCCCGCCGAAGCCGATCACGTTCCCGCGCACGTCGACGATCGGGAACATGATGCGGTCGCGGAAAAGATCGTAGCGGCGCCCTTCGTTTTGTTTGACCAGCCCCGCGGCCGGCAGCGCTTTCGACGCGTTGTAATCGGGAAACACAGCCTGGAGATTCTGCCACGCGTCGGGGGCATAACCGACGCCGAACCGCTTCGCGACTTCGCCGGAGACGCCACGGCGCTTGAGATACTCGATCGCCCGCGGCGCGTTCTTGAGGGATGTGCGATAAAACCGCGCGGCCGAAAGCAGGACACCGTGGAGATCTTCGCTTTCCTCGGCCCGACGCTGCGCCTTTTCGCTGCGCTCTTCCGGCACGGTCATCCCGACCGTCTGGGCAAGCTCCTTCACGGCGTCGACAAAGCCCAGGCCGCTGTATTCCATGACGAAGCCGATCGCCGTGCCGTGCGCACCGCAGCCGAAGCAGTGATAGAACTGCTTGGTCTGGCTCACCGTAAACGACGGCGTTTTCTCGGAATGGAACGGGCAGCAGGCGACGTAATTCGCACCGGCCCGCTTCAACCGCACGTAGCGATCGACGACGTCGACGATATCGACCCGGTGCAGCAGGTCCTGGATGAAAGTCTGGGGAATCATCCCGCGAGATTCATCCGGCGAGCTTCGCCTTCACACGCGCCGATACTTTTCCCATGTCGGCACGGCCGGCGAGCTTAGCCTTGAGCGGCCCCATCACCTTTCCCATGTCCGATGGCGCCTTTGCCCCCGTTTCTGCAATGACGCCCTCGATCGCGGCGTCGATGTCCGCATCGCTCAGCGCCTGCGGCATATAGCCCTGCAGCACCGAAATCTCGAATTGCTCGCCTTCCGCGAGATCGGTCCGGCCGCCCTGCTCGAACTGAGTGATGGAGTCGCGGCGCTGCTTGATCATTTTTTCGATGACCGCGATCACGTCGGCGTCGACCAGCGTTTTCCGCTCGTCGACTTCCTTCTGCTTCAGAGCCGCCGTGAGGAGCCGCAGCGCGTCGCGCCGCCGGGCATTCCCCGCGCGCATCGCCTCTTTCAGGTGGTCGTTGATCTGGTCGCGCAGGGCCATGGGCTCGGGAGCAGGAACGAGGAAGCGGTGCGCCCTCGGTTGAAAAGCAAAAAGCGTGAGGAGTGGCTCCTCACGCTCTCTTATAGCGTCACTTCTCGGCGGAGATCAATACATCTTCGGGGGCAGGAGTTGCGAGCGCAGGCGCTTGTGGTGGCGCTTGATCG
>DASRIK010000272.1:0-4842 GCA_035650035.1 Burkholderiales bacterium
ACGTGGAAGTTACCGGCAATCTCAAATTCGATGTGACGCCGCCCGCTGCGCAGATCGAGCTGGGCCGAAGCTGGCGCTCGGATTACAACCGCACCCGCGTGCTGCTCGCGGCGAGCACGCGGGAAGGTGAGGAAGCACTGCTGCTCGACATCCTGCCGCGTCTCCCGAGGGACGTGCTGCTCGTCATCGTTCCGCGTCATCCGCAGCGCTTCGACGAAGTCGCGGCGCTCCTGGAAAGCCGTGGCATCGGGTATGAGCGCCGCAGCTCCAATACCTCTCTCGCACCCGACACGCGCGTGCTGCTCGGCGACAGCATGGGAGAGATGTTCGCGTATTACACGGCCTGTGACGCGGCGTTCATCGGCGGGAGCCTTCTGCCGTACGGAGCGCAGAATCTGATGGAAGCGTGCGCGGTCGGAAAACCGGTTCTGCTCGGTCCGCACGTTTACAACTTCGCGGAGGCGACGGAGCGCGCAGAGGAAGCGGGAGCGGCGTTACGCGTGCGCGATGCGGACGACCTCGCGAATCAAGCGGCTGCGTTGCTCGACGATGCCGAAAAGCTGGAAAGCATGGGAAAGCACGCGCTGGAATTCACGCGTGCGCATCGTGGCGCCACGGAACGGGTAATTCGGATGCTTACGATCGAGACGTAAGCGATCAGCCGGAGGAGGGAGGTTTCGGAGGGAACCTTGTCGGCCTCTCTGTTCTTGCACCGCGCGCCCGAGCCGGCCAGGACGAGTAGCGGCGCTACTCGTCCTGGCGCCCGGCTTAGGGCATCGCAGCGCCGCGATTCAGCCACTGATTCACTGCGACGAGGTCGTCTTCGGTAAGCTCGCCAATCGCCGCTTCGAGACGCAGCAGTGAAAGAATGTAGTTGTACTTGGCTTGCGCGAGGTCCCGCCGCGCGCTGAACAGCAGCTGTTGCGCGTTCAGCACGTCCACTTGCGTGCGCACCCCGACTTCCTGCCCGAGGCGCGTGCTCGACAGCTGGCTTTCGGTGGACACGACGCCGGATTCGAGCGCCCGTACCTGCGCACCCCCGCTCGTAATTCCGAGAAAGGCCTGGCGCGCATTGAACTCCGCCGTGCGCCTGGCGGCCTCGAGGTCCTGACGTGCCCGGTCCTGCTGAGCTATGGCTTCACGTACGCGCGAGTTGATCGCGCCGCCTTGATATATCGGCACCGTGAGGTGCAGGCCGATCGTAGCGGCGCGGACATCCGATGCAAAACCGCCGACTGACGATGCACCGGAGCCGTTCTCCGAAGCACTTGCGCGTGCATCGAGCGTCGGCAGGTGTGCCGCGCGGTTGCGGGCGATGTCCTGGGTTGCGAGCACGACATTGCTTTGAAAAATGCGCACCTGCAGGTTGCTTCTGAGCGCAAGCTCCACCCACGGTTCCATGCGCGCGGGTTCAGGCGTCTTCAGCGCGAATTGCGGCCCGAGGGGCGCGAGCGGGGGCGCAGCGCGGCCGATCACCTGCTCGAGCGCGCGTTTACGGAGCTCCAGTTCATTGCGTGCCGCGATTTCCTGGGCCGTGGTGAGATCGAAACGCGCCTGCGCTTCGTGTGTATCGGTGATCGTCGCGACGCCCACTTCGAAGTTGCGCTTGGCTTGCTCGAGTTGCTGCGCGATCGCCGTTCTATTCGCTTCCGCAAATGCGACCGTGTCCTGCGCCAGCAGCACGTCGAAGTAAGCTTGTGCGACACGCAGGATGAGGTCCTGCGCCGCTTGCGCCAGTGTCGCATCGGCCTGCTCGACCTGCGTGAATGCCTGCTCGTAGGCGATCGTCGTTTCCCTGCGGTACAGCGGCTGCGTCACCAGCAAGGTTATCCCCGTCGAGGTGAAGTCGACGTGGGTGCGCGGCACGCTCCCATCCCGAAAGCGGGTCCTGCGGTCGGTGTACTCGGTCGAGGCGGTGAGCGAGACGTCGGGAAGCAGCCCTGCGCGGGCCTGCGGAATCCGTTCCTGAGTCGCGGCCCAATTCGCGCGTGCCGCGCCATATCCCGGATCGGAGGTCTGCGCGAGCCTGAAGACGTCGATGAGGTCCGCAGGGTGCGCGGCTGCGGTGAAGCTAAGGATGCCGGCAGCGAGCAGCGTCCGGACCGTGCGCGTCATATCGTGGGCGCTCGCGGACAACGCGATGGCTCGGACTGCTAGAAGACGAAGCGCCCGGGACGCGGTGCGTTCCTGAGCGGCGTAATGCAGGTTTCGAATAGTCCCACAGAGGTGTACGCCCCCTCGCCCGCGCTGGTTATGAGTTGCGCTTCCATGACCGGCGGCTCGCCGATCACCGCGAGAAGCCGCCCACCTGTCTTGAGGCTCGCTTTGAAGCCCTCCGGCAGGATGGGTACCGATCCGGTGAGCACGATCGCGTCGTAAGGGCCGTGCTTGTCCCAGCCGAGTGCCGCGTCACCCGTGTCGAGCGTCACGTTACGAAACCCGTGTGCCGACAGGCGCTTGGCCGCGGCGCCTGTGAACTCCGGGACGATGTCCACGCTATAGACGTGGCCGCCAAGCGTCGCCAGGAAGGCGGTCATGTACCCGCTGCCGGTGCCCACTTCGAGGATGCGGTCGCTTTCGGCCGGTGCGAGCGCCTGCACCATGCGCGCCTCGACCTTCGGCTGCAGCATTCTTTCGCCATGTCCCAGCGGGATCTCCATGTCGGCGAAGGCAAGCTCGCGATACGTGGGCGGCACGAAGTCTTCGCGCCGGACCTGGAAAAGCACGTCGAGCACCCGCTGGTCCAGCACTTCCCACGGGCGAATCTGCTGCTCGATCATGTTGAAGCGCGCGCGCTCGAAATCCATCTGGGGAATCATTGTTTTAGGTTGTGGCGAAGAGATGCGTTGCCGAGCTTGAAATTATCCCATAGTTCAATTACGGTTGACATCTCACGCGAGGGGTCCTCCGGCTCAAAGGAGCCGCGGGGTGAGACAGACCCTCCGAACCTGATACGGGTAATACCGGCGTAGGGACGCGTGGCGGCAACAATCCCGCGCGCTTCGCCCACACCCTAGGAGCGCAGACATGATCGCAAATCCCAAGTTTCTCAACGCCACGGCGCACGTGGACGAAGCCGCCGTGCAGCCGCTGCCGAATTCGCGCAAGGTGTACGTGGAAGGCTCGCGGCCCGACATCCGCGTTCCAATGCGCGAGATCACCCAATCGGACACTCCCGCCTCGTTCGGCGCGGAGAAGAATCCGCCGATTTTCGTGTACGACACGTCCGGGCCATATACCGACCCGAACGTGAAGATCGACATCCGCTCCGGGCTTACGCCGCTGCGCGCGCGGTGGATCGAAGAGCGCGGCGACACGGTCGAGCTCGACGGTCCGACTTCGCGGTATGGCCGGGAACGGCTGGCCGACGCCAAGCTCGCAACGCTGCGCTTCAACCTGCATCGCAAGCCGCGTCGCGCGAAGCCGGGCATGAACGTCACGCAGATGCATTACGCACGCCGCGGCATCATCACGCCGGAAATGGAATTCATCGCGATTCGCGAGACCCAGCGGCGCGAAGGGCTGCCCGATCTCGTCACGCGCCAGCATCCCGGCGAATCGTTCGGCGCGGCGATCCCGAAAGTGATCACGCCCGAGTTCGTCCGCGACGAGGTGGCGCGCGGCCGCGCCATCATCCCGAACAACATCAATCACCCGGAGAGCGAGCCGATGATCATCGGCCGCAACTTCCTGGTGAAGATCAACGCGAACATCGGCAATTCCGCGGTGAGCTCGGGAATCCAGGAAGAAGTTGAGAAGATGACGTGGTCGACCCGCTGGGGCGGCGACACGGTAATGGACCTCTCGACCGGAAAGCATATCCACGAGACGCGCGAGTGGATCATCCGCAATTCTCCGGTGCCGATCGGCACCGTGCCGATCTACCAGGCGCTCGAGAAAGTCGACGGCAAGGCCGAAGAGCTCACGTGGGAGATGTATCGCGACACGCTGATCGAGCAGTGCGAGCAGGGCGTCGATTACTTCACCATTCACGCGGGTGTCCGGCTGCCGTTCATACCGATGACCGCGAAGCGCATGACCGGCATCGTCTCGCGCGGCGGCTCGATCATGGCGAAGTGGTGCCTCGCGCATCACAAGGAGAGCTTCCTCTACACGAACTTCGAGGAGATCTGCGAGATCATGAAGGCGTACGACGTCGCGTTCTCGCTCGGCGACGGGCTGCGTCCCGGCTCGAACTACGACGCGAACGACGACGCGCAGATCGCGGAGCTGAAGACGCTGGGCGAGTTGACCGACATCGCGTGGAAGCACGACGTGCAGGTGATGATCGAAGGCCCCGGGCACGTGCCGATGCAGCTCATCAAGGAGAACATGGATCTCCAGTTGAAATACTGCAAGGAAGCGCCGTTCTACACGCTCGGGCCGCTCACGACCGATATTGCCCCGGGATACGATCACATCACCTCCGCAATCGGCGCGGCGATGATCGGCTGGTACGGCACGGCGATGCTCTGCTACGTGACGCCGAAAGAACATCTCGGCCTTCCCGACAAGGAGGACGTGAAAGACGGCATCATGGCTTACAAGATCGCCGCGCACGCTGCGGATCTCGCGAAAGGGCATCCCGGCGCGCAGATCCGCGACAACGCTCTGTCGAAAGCGCGCTTCGAGTTCCGCTGGGAAGACCAGTTCAATCTGGGTCTCGATCCCGACAAGGCCCGTGAGTTCCACGATGAGACGCTGCCGCAGGAAGGGGCCAAGCTCGCTCATTTCTGTTCCATGTGCGGTCCGCACTTCTGCTCGATGAAAATCACGCAGGACGTGCGCGACTATGCCGCGCAACAGGGCCTCGCCGACGAGAAGGAAGCGCTCGAGCGTGGC
>DASRIK010000273.1:0-17635 GCA_035650035.1 Burkholderiales bacterium
TTTTTGCCCGCATCTATCAGGAACTTGCGTGAAGACGGACTTATCATAGCATCATGCTTTGGCGTTACCTTCTCCTGCTGTTCCTGGGCCTCGCGCCGACCGTGCTGGCGGAAGGGCTCCCCGATCTCGGGGATGCCTCCCAGTCGACGTTCACCGTACTCGAAGAGCGCCGGCTCGGCGAAGAAATCATGCGCGAGGTCCGCGCGGATCGTAATTACTACGACGATCCCGAAGCGACCGACTACCTGCAGGCGCTCGGAAACCAGCTCGTATCGCGCGGCACCGATGGCCGCCAGGAATTCCGGTTCTTTTTCATGCAGGACCGCCAGATCAACGCATTCGCGCTGCCTGGCGGGTTCATCGGCATCAACACCGGGCTCATACTCGCCGCGCAAAGCGAATCGGAGGCGGCGAGCGTGATTGCCCATGAGATCGCGCACGTGACCCAGCGCCACATCGCGCGGATCCTCGATCAGCAGAAGAACAGCACCGTCATCTCTCTTGCGGCATTGGCGGTGGCCGTGCTGGCTTCCCGGTCGAACTCCGATATTTCGACAGCGGCAGCGACGCTGGGCCAGGCCGGCGCGATTCAGAACCTGCTCAATTTCACCCGCGATCACGAGCGCGAGGCAGACCGCGTCGGCTTACAGATCCTGGAAGCGGCGGGCTACGATGCGCGTGCGTCCGCGGTGTTCTTCGAGCGCCTCCAGCGCGCGACCCGCGCGTACGAAGCGCCTTCGTCGTCCTATCTGCGCACCCATCCGCTCACGTACGAACGGATTGCCGATATCCAGAATCGTCTGGATCGCGTGCCTTACCGCCAGGTGCGGGACAGTGTTGATTTTCAGCTGGTGAGGGCGAAGCTCCGCGCCGAGGCCGATACACCCGCGGAAGCCCGCACGTTCTTCGAACAAAGTCTCGCCGAGCGGCGTTACCTCAGCGAAGCGGCGAGCCGTTATGGGCTCGCGGCGAGTCTTTTGCGGCTGAAGGACTACGCGGGCGCCAGGAAGGAATTCGAGGCATTGCGGCGGGCGGCCGGATCGCACGCAATGGTGGACACGCTGGGCTGTCGCATACGGCAGGCGGCCGGGGAAAGGGAGGCGGCGATCTCGTGCTTCCGGGACGCCGCAACCGCGTACCCGCAACACCGGGCGATCACCTACGAGTACTCGGAGGCGCTCTTGCAAGCCGGCCGGGCCGAGCCCGCGCTGGAACGCATTGCGATCGGGCTCAAGCAGTCGAGCGACGACGCTAAGCTTTACCTGCTCCAGGCCCGCGCTTACGCCCTTCAGGGCAAGCGACTCGCCCAGCATCGTGCAACGGGTGAAGCGTATGCCCGCATGGGCAACGTCCGCGGGGCGGTTGAGCAGATGCAGATCGCACTGAAAAGCGGGGACGGCGATTTCTACCAGCTCTCCGCAACGGAGGCGCGCCTGCGCGAGCTGCGAAAGCTGGACGAGGCCCAGCGCAAAGAGCAGCGCCGCTAGGTTCCTCCGCTTGCCGCTTATAATCGCGGCAACATCGATCGCCTTCGAGGCACCGTATGCAGTTTGACAAAGAGCTCGACGCGCGCGGCCTGAACTGTCCGCTGCCCATACTGCGCACCAAGAAAGCCCTGAGCGACATGGCATCAGGACAGGTGCTGAAGATCACCGCCACCGACCCCGGCGCCGTCAAGGACTTCGAAGCGTTCTGCAAACAGACGGGGAACGCGCTGGTCGCGTCCAATACTGCGCGCGACGAGTTCGTGTTCTTCATGCAGAAGAAATGAGCCCGTGCGGCGGTAGGCGATCCGGCGCGCCATGCTAGAAAACTGGCGCCTGCTCGATACCGGACTCGCTTCCGCTGCGCGGAACATTGCGCTCAACCGCGCGCTGCTGGAAGCTCGCCACGCCGACGAGAGTCCGAGCACGCTCAGATTTCTGCGGTTTGCCCGGAGCGTGCTCCTCGCGTCGCGGCATAGCGCGGACGAAGAGCTGAACGTCGCTTATTGCGCGGCCCAGAAGCTGCCGGTCCAGCGCCGCATCACGGGCGGACTCGCGTGGCTCGCAGACGAGCGGCAGCTCGGCTGGGAGCTGTACCTGCATCGGCGCGAAACCGGCACGGTCAGCATGGAAACGCTCGCCCGGCGCATAGGCCACGCCGCTGCAACTGCGCTTTCCGCGCTCGGCATCGACGCGCGCTACCGGGCCAGGAATGAAATCGAAGTGGACGGACGTGTGATCTGCATGCTCGCCTCTGCCGCGGAAGGCGGAGGCGTGCTGTTTCAGTCGCTGCTCCTGATCGACCCCGATCTGGAGCGCACCGCTTGCGCGTTACGCCTGCCCAGTATGTCGATTATCGGAGGTGTCGACGTTCCGGGGCGGGGTGAGCTCGATGGCAGGATCGCGGCGCTCGGTTCGCGTATGACGGGCTTGAAGCAGGTCCTCGGCCGCTCGCCCGAGCTGAATCTCGTCAGACGCAACCTGGCGGAAGCGTTCGAAAGCGAGTTCGACGTGGAATTCAGCGAAGGCGATCTGAATCTCAGCGAACACCGCCGACATCAGCGCGCGCTCACCGAGATCGAGAACACGGGGTGGGTCGATTTCGTTACGCGGCCAATCACGGATACACGGATCGTGGAAGCGGTCCACAAGGTTCGTGGCGTCGTCGTTCGCGCGACACTTAAATATCAGGCGTCGAGCCGCACGATCAAACAAGTCTGGTTTTCCGGCGATTTTGCGCTCAATCCGCGCCGCAGCGTCGCAGACCTCGAAGCCGTTTTGCGAAACGTGCCGCTCGAACGTCTGGAAGCCCAGGTCCGGTCGTTTTTCGCAAGCCACGCCGTGCAGTGCGGAGCGCTCATGCCAGGCGATTTCGTTGCGGCCGTGAGACTCGCGGCCGGGCAGCCGCTCACCGCGTGAGCGTCATGCATAGACTGGCCGCTACCCTTTGTCTTCTGATCGGCGCGAGCGTCGTGCACGCACAGGAGGCGACGTACAGCGCGCGCCTCATGACGCTCGAGACGGCGCTGCAGGCCGCGCGCGCCGCGCTCGAGAGCTGCCGCAAAGCGGGATATCAGGTGGCGGTCGCCGTCGTGGATCGTTCCGGACTGCCGCAGGCGGTCCTGCGTGATCGTTATGCAGGCGCTCACACGACGGACATGGCAGTCGACAAGGCCTGGACTGCCGTTTCGTTTCGCACCAGCACGGCAACGCTTGCAGACGCAACGAAAGCCGGGACGCCGCTTTCGGGGATCAGGGCGCGCCCGCGCGTTGCAGCTGTCGGAGGGGGACTTCTAATCGAAGGAGCGGGCGCGGTGCTGGGCGGCATCGGCGTTTCCGGTGCGCCCGCCGGAGACCGCGACGAGGCGTGTGCGCGGGCGGGCATTTCGGCGATCCAGCAGCAGCTCGATTTCTGAGCTGCTCGTCAGAGAGGTTGCGGCCGCCTAGTTTGTCTTCAACTTCGCGAGCTGCGCTCGCACCTGCTCCAGCGTCCCGCCGAACTGCTCGAGACGCTCTCTTTCCTGCTGCACGACCGCTGCCGGTGCGCGTTCGACGAACTTGGGATTCGCGAGCTTCGCCCGCGCTTTCTCGACTTCCGATTCCAGCCTGGCCACTTCCTTCCCGAGCCGCTCCCGTTCGGCAGCGACGTCGACGTCGACGCGCAGCATGAGCTTGCATCCGCCCGCGATCGCAACGGGTGCTTCGCTCGCAGGAAGCTCATCCACGATCGTAACCTCACTCAGGCGCGCCAGCGCTGCAAGGTAAGGCGTGAATGCCTTGAGACGGTCGGCGTCTTCCTGCGCGAGCAACGGCAGCTTCGCGCCGGGCGGAAGCGCCATCTCGCTGCGCAATGTGCGGCACGCCGTGACGATCTCCTTGAGAGTCGCGATCTCGAGCTCCGCCGCTCCATCGAGCTTTTCGGGCTGCGCCTGCGGATAGCGCTGCAGCATGATGGTCGTGCCGCTTTTCCCCGCGAGCGGCGCCACTTTTTGCCAGAGCTCCTCGGTAATGAAAGGTATCACCGGATGCGCGAGCCTCAGGATCGTTTCGAGCACTCGCACGAGCGTGCGCCGGGTGGCGCGTTGCTGCGCATCGCTACCGCTCGCGAGCTGAACTTTCGCGAGCTCGAGATACCAGTCACAGTACTCGTCCCAGACGAGCTCGTAGATCGCGCGCGAGAGATTGTCGAAGCGATATTCCGAAAAGCCGCGCTCGAGCTCCGCTTCCGCCCGCTGCAGCACGCTCTCGATCCAGCGGTCGGCCGTGGACATTTCGAGAGGCGCTGCCACGTCGAGTCCGACGTCCTTGCCTTCGCAGTTCATGAGCACGAAGCGCGTCGCATTCCACAGCTTGTTGCAGAAGTTGCGATACCCGTCGCAACGGCCGAGATCGAACTTGATGTCGCGACCGTGCGAAGCGAGGCTTGCGAACGTAAAGCGCAGCGGATCGGTACCGAAAGCCGGGATACCGTTCGGGAAATGCTTGCGAGTCGCGGCTTCGATCGCGCGGGCCTGACGCGGATCCATGAGGCCGGTCGTGCGCTTCTCGATGAGGTCGTCGAGACTGATCCCGTCGATGATGTCGAGCGGATCGAGGATGTTGCCTTTCGATTTCGACATCTTCTGGCCCTCCGCGTCGCGCACGAGCCCGGTGATGTAAACCTCGCGGAAAGGGACTTTGTCGGTGAAGTGCAGGGTCATCATGACCATGCGCGCGACCCAGAAGAAAATGATGTCGAAGCCGGTGACGAGCACCGATAAAGGCAGATAGAGATCCAGGGCAGGGTTGGAGCGCTGCGGATACTCGGGCGTCCAGTCGAGCGTCGAAAACGGCCACAGCGCGGACGAAAACCACGTGTCGAGCACGTCTTCGTCCTGCCTCAATTCTGCGGACGCATTCGCGGCCGAGCCCCGCGCCTGGCCGTACTTCGCCTGCGCTTCCTCGCGCGTGCGAGCGACATAAGCGTTTCCTTCCGCGTCGTACCAGGCAGGGATGCGGTGTCCCCACCAGAGCTGGCGGGAGATGCACCAGTCCTGGATATTTTCGAGCCACTGGTTGTAAGTCGCGGTCCAGTTTTCCGGCACGAAGCGGACTTCGCCCTGTGCAACCGCGGCGAGGCCACGCTTTGCCAGCGACTCCATTTTCACGAACCACTGGTCTGTGAGCATCGGCTCGACGACCGCATCGGTGCGGCCGCAGCGCGGCACCATCAGCTTGTGCGGCTTCACTTCGGCGATGAGGCCTTTACTTTCGAGATCGGCAAGGACGAGCTTCCGCGCTTCGAACCGATCGAGGCCGCGATAGCGCTGCGGCGCGTTGTCGTTGACCTTCGCATCCAGCGTGAAGATGTTGATCGCGTCGAGCTTGTGGCGCTGCGCGACCTGGTAATCGTTGAAATCGTGCGCAGGCGTGATTTTTACGCAGCCTGTGCCGAACTGCGGATCGACGTAAGTATCGGCGATCACAGGAATCGTGCGGTCGGTGAGCGGCAGCGCAACGCGCGCTCCGATGAGGCGCCGATAGCGCTCGTCGTCCGGATGCACGGCAACCGCTACATCGCCCAGCATCGTCTCGGGGCGGGTCGTTGCCACGACGAGCTTGCCTCGGCGGTCCGCGAGCGGATATCTGATGTGCCAGAGCTCGCCTTGCTCCTCGCGCGACTCGACCTCGAGGTCCGAAACGGCCGTCTGCAGCACGGGATCCCAGTTGACGAGCCGTTTGCCCCGGTAAATGAGGCCCTGCTCGTAAAGGCGCACGAAGACTTCCGTGACGGTGCGCGACAGGCCTTCGTCCATCGTGAAGCGCTCGCGCTCCCAGTCGCACGAGGCGCCGAGCCGGCGCATTTGCCGCGTGATCGTCGAGCCCGACTGCTCCTTCCATTGCCAGACGCGCGCCAGAAATGCTTCGCGTCCGATATCCCGGCGCGTAATGCCCTGCGCTTCCAGCTGGCGTTCGACGACGATCTGGGTCGCAATGCCGGCATGGTCGGTCCCGGGCTGCCACAACGCGTTGTGGCCAAGCATCCGGTGGTAGCGGGTGAGCGCGTCCATGAGCGTATGCTGAAACGCATGGCCCATGTGCAGCGTTCCCGTGACGTTCGGCGGCGGAAGAAGGATGCAGTAGCTGTGCGGGTTGGCGCGATCGAGGCCGGCTTTGAAATACCCGCTGCGTTCCCACACCGGATACCAGCGCGCTTCGATCGCTGCGGGTTCGAAACTCTTTGCAAGCTCCATAGAGGCGGGAGCGGAGGGTGCTGCGGAAAAAGGCGCGATTATACCGGAGCGCTCTCCCGACCCGGGCGGCGAGCTCGCCGGGATCTGCGAAGGCGGAGCCAGTGCTTTGAGCTGAGCCTGCACGGCGTCCCGGACGGACGCGCGCACCATTTCGCTCAATGTGCCTTTCAGCTCCTGCGTGATGTGTTCGACGGCAGAGTTGAGCGCCGAGCCGACATCGGGCATGAACTGCTCGCGTACGACCTGTGCAATTCTCGCGTCGATGTCCTTGCGCAGTTTCTGGTAGACGCCGTGCTCGAGATTTTGGGTCTGGACGCGCGATATCACTTCGCCCGTCGATGCGGCCGCCGGGTCGTGGTCAAACGCGGCCGCATCCCCCGGCGCCATCAGCTCGGGATCTGGCGCGATATCGGTCAGAACCGGGATGTCATCGACGCCCGAAAGCGAATCGGTGTCGCGCTTCGGCGTGTCGTCGCGGCCACCCGTCGCCATCTGTAATCGGGTCAGGCCGTCGTACGCAGATCGTGCGTACGGATCTCGTAACCGCGATCGCGATAGAACTTGTATCTCTCCCGCGCACGTTGCCTGTCTTCATCCTCCATGCTCACGATCTCGATCAATCGTTCGAAGCGCGAGAAAAATGCGGGCCATTCATCGCGAAGATTGAGCAGAAGCTCGTCGTGTACGGGCTCGTCTCCGCGATGATCGATGATGACCGGCGTCAAAGACGCAAGCGGGCTGGAAGCGGTGCAGTGCGGAACGAAACCCGTTGGCGGCGTGCTCCAGAGCAGCCGGTCGATGTGCTGCGCGCGTTCGGCGTCAGCACAGAAGATCACGACACGGTGCTCGAGGCCGTAAGCCTTCGCCACGATTCTGCAGGCCGTTACGAGCTTGTCCGCGACGTTCGTGTAGAAATCGATCTGCGTCATCCCGGCCGTTGCTCCCGAAATCGCATGGGAAGCGGTGCGCCTGCGATCACCCGTTCGCCCGCTTCAGGAGAAATTCCGTCAGCATCGGGACCGGGCGGGCCGTCGCGCCTTTTTCCTTGCCGCTGCGCCACGCCGTGCCCGCGATGTCGAGGTGGGCCCATTTGAATTTGCGCGCGAAACGCGCGAGGAAGCACGCAGCCGTGACGCTGCCAGCGGGGCGCCCTCCGATGTTCGCGAAATCCGCGAAGTTGCTTTTCAGCTGGTCCTGGTAATCGTCCCAGAGCGGCAGGCGCCACGCACGGTCGTGCGCGCTGTCGGCAGCCGCAAGCAGCTCCTGCGCGAGCGCATCGTCGTTCGCGAAGAGGCCGGAAGCGACGTGACCGAGCGCGATCACGCACGCGCCAGTGAGGGTCGCGATGTCGATCACGGCGGCGGGTTGGTACCGTTCGGCGTAGGTAAGCGCATCGCACAGGATCAGGCGGCCTTCCGCGTCGGTATTGAGAATCTCGACCGTCTGGCCGGACATGCTGGTGACGATATCTCCGGGTTTCGTGGCATGGCCACCGGGCATGTTCTCGGTCGTGGGGATGAGACCCACCACGTTCAGCGGCAGCTTCATCTCCCCGACTGCTTTCATGGTACCGAGCACCGTGCCCGCGCCGCTCATGTCGAACTTCATCTCGTCCATTTCGGCTGCCGGCTTGATCGAGATGCCGCCCGTGTCGAACGTGATCCCTTTTCCGACGAGCACGACCGGCTTGCCGTCTTTAGCGGCACCCCTGTGCTCGAGCACGATGAACTTTGGGGGCTCGTGACTTCCGCGCGCCACCGCGAGCAGCGCGCCCATGCCCAGCTTCTCCATGTCCGCGCGCTCGAACACCTGCACTTTCATGCGGTAGCGTTTCGCGA
This sequence comes from Burkholderiales bacterium, assembly GCA_035650035.1. Taxonomy (GTDB): domain Bacteria; phylum Pseudomonadota; class Gammaproteobacteria; order Burkholderiales; family SG8-41; genus JAQGMV01. The sequence goes on from DASRIK010000273.1 coordinate 8,056, forward strand.
CATCGCGCGCCTGGTCCGCCAGGTACATCGGCGTGCACACATTGGGCGGGAGGTTACCGAGGTCTTTCGTGAGCGCCATGCCTTCCGCGAGTGCGACGCCGACGCGCAGGCCTGCTTCGGCGGCGCGCGTATCTCCCCGATTGGTCACGGCGAGGGCGAGGTGCTTGAACGGCGGCTTCGCGGGATCTTTCCGGCTCTTCATGAGCTCGAAGCGGTAAGCAGTTTCCTGCGCGATCGTCACGGCCTGTCGAGCCCTCCACTCGATGTCGCGTTCGTCCAGATCGAGGGACGTGAGGTGCAGCTCCGCGTCGGTCGCGCCGGTTGCGCTCACCGCGCGCACGCTCGCCGCGACTGCTTCGCGGTACTGCTTTACACCGAAATCGGGCTCACGCCCGAGGCCTACGAGGAGAACGCGTTCGGATGAAACGCCGGGAACGTTGTGCAGGAGAAGCGTCGTGCCGCTTTTACCTTCCATATCGCCGCGCCGCAAAAGCTTCGCGATGTGCCCCTGCGCAGCTTCGTCGAGCTGCGCGGCCGCGGTGGAGAGCTTGCGTGCTTCGAACACACCGACGATCACGCAGGCCGCTTTGCTGCGACCTGGCTGCACATGTTTTATGCTAAATTCCACGCTGTCTCGCTCCTGTGCGGCAAGTGTAGATACGCTTCGGATTATCCGCACAACGTTGAGCAAAAGCAAAACCTGGCATGATCTTTCACAGGGCTCTCGTACGCGAATTCGCGAACGCTGCGGCCGCAACGTTCTTCGTACTCCTCGGCATCACTCTGGCGATGCAGCTCGTGAAGCTGCTTGGTCAGGCGGCGATCGGCGTCATCACTTCTACAGGCGTCCTCGCGCTGCTCGGATTCGCGCTGCTCAACTATCTGCCGGTGCTGCTGTCACTCACCACGTTCATCGCGGTGTTGCTCACGCTCACGCGCAGTTATCGCGATTCGGAGATGATGGTCTGGTTCTCGAGCGGCATCCCGCTTACCCGCTGGATTCGGCCCGTGCTCGCTTTCGCGCTGCCGCTCGTCCTGGTGGTGGGGCTCCTCTCGCTCGTTCTTTCACCGTGGGCCGCAAGCCGCTCGGAAGATCTGAGGCGGCTGATGGAAAGCCGCGATGACGCGTCCGCCATCGTGCCCGGTACGTTCCGCGAATCGAGCCGGGCGGAACGTGTCTACTTCGTGGAAGAGGTCTCCGGCGCCGAGAACATGGTCGCGAACGTTTTCGTCAGCTCGAGCCAGCACCAGAAGCTCGGCGTCATGGTCGCGCGCCGCGGCTACCAGGAAATCGCCGAGAACGGCGATCGATTCCTCGTCCTCCTGAACGGACGGCGCTATGAAGGCGCGCCAGGCACGCCGGAATACCGCGTGTACGAATTCGAGCGTTATGCCATGCGTGTCGAAATCGCCGAGGCGAGGGCGAGGACGCCCACGACGAAAACGATCCGCACGACCGAGCTCCTGACGGATCCGACGCCGCGCAACCTCGCGGAGCTTTCATGGCGGCTGGGACTCCCGGTGAGCGCGCTCATGCTGTCCCTGCTGGCGATTCCGCTCTCGTTCGTGAATCCTAGGGCGGGCCGTTCGATGAACCTCGTGCTCGCGCTCCTCATTTACATGACTTACAGCAACATGGTGTCCATTATCCAGGCGTGGGTCGCGCAATCGCGCGTGCCGTTCGCGCTTGGGCTTACCGTGCATGCGGTCATGTTCGCTGTGCTGGTGCTGCTTTTCTACCGGCGGATCAGGGTCGTTTCGCTCATGCGGATGCTGAGATGAGGACGCTTCGGCGATATCTCGCTTCGGAAATCATCGCTTCGACGGGGCTCGTCGTCCTCGCGCTGCTGATGCTGTTCGCCTTCTTCGACCTCGTCGACGAAATGAAGGATCTCGGTCGCGGCGGTTATCGCATGCAGAACCTCGCGCTGCACGTGCTTCTGTCCGTTCCGACGCATGTCTACGAAGTGTTTCCCATCGCGGCGCTGATCGGGACGCTTTTCGCACTGGCCCAGCTCGTAGCGAGCACGGAATACACCGTGATCCGCGTGTCGGGTGTGTCGTTGTGGAGGTTCAATGGGGCTCTTCTCAGCGTCGGCGTGCTTTTCGCGGTCCTCACGTTCACTTTCGGCGAGTTCATCGGGCCTCCGGCTGAACAGCTGGCCCAACGGCTGCGATCGCTCGCCATTGCGGGCATTGTTGCCCAGGAGTTTCGTTCGGGCCTCTGGATCAAGGACGGCCGCAATTTCGTGAATGTGGGCGAGGTAACGCCGGACGTTCACCTGAAACGCGTGCGCATTTACGAATTCGACGAGGATTATCGGCTACGAACGCTCAGCCTTGCCGATACCGGCACGTATCTGCAGAACAAGACATGGGCGCTGACTGGTGTGGTGCGCACGACTTTCACCCAGACGCGCGCGCAGGTGCAGCATATCAACAAGCTCGAGTGGACGAGTGTCCTCGAGCCGCAACTCCTTTCCATGCTGGTCGTGCGGCCCGATCGCATGTCAGCCTGGAATCTCTATTCGTACACGCAGCATCTGAAGGAGAACCGACAACGCGCTTTACGCTACGAAATCGCGCTCTGGACCAAAATGATGTACCCGATCGCGGTGATGATCATGATGGTGCTCGCCGTGCCGTTTTCCTACTTCCAGAAGAGGCAGGGTGGCGTGGGCGCGCGCATATTCACCGGCATCATGCTCGGCATCTCTTTCTATATGCTCAACAGGCTGTTCGGGGCGCTCGGACTGCTGTATGACTGGCCTGCCCCGGTTGCCGGCGTCACGCCTACGCTGATGTTCCTTGCGCTCGCGATCGGGATGATGTGGTATCAGGAGCGGCGCTGAGCTGAGCTCGTACTCTGACGCGGACTGCCGTCGTTCAGCACGTACGGACGATCCGCGTGGCGGCGAGGCGGTCGTGGAGGAAGCTGCGATTCCTATCCACAAGCGCCCACAGGAAGCCCGCACCGAAAAAAGCTGCGCCGATGAGCGCAGCCACGTAACGAAACACCGCTTGGCGTCCCGTGATCGCTGACCCGTCGCGCGCGACGAGCTTGAGATGCCATGTCTTCATCGCCAGCGTCTGGCCCCCGCGCGTCCATTGCAACGTGAAATAGATGCCTGCGACCACCGTGAGGTACAACTGGTAGAAAGCGCGGTGTGGTCCGAAGTGGAGGTAAGACTGCAGGGCAGTGAGAGGAAGCATCGCGCACCACAAGACGGCGGCAAGCAGCAGCGCTTCGTAAAAGAGCGAAGCCGCACGGCGGGTAAGCAGGGCTTCGACGACGGGCACGACAGGCGCTGACATGAGCGGCAGCGGGCTCTCGCGCGAAGAATCAGCTAGTGCCGGCGGGCGTCTCCGGCGCTGGCGTAGCGGGTGCCGCAGGGGGCGTGACGGACTGCTGGTACTCCTGCCACTTTTCTTTCACCTCCCGACGCTGTTGCGGCGGGAGCTTCTTCAGTGTCTGATACCGCTCGCGCGCCGCGCGCCGTTCCTCGGGCGTGAGCTGCGCCCATTCCTGCATGCGCTTCTGCAGACGCTGCTGCTCGGCCGGTTTCATCGTGGGATAGCGGTTGGCGATCGACACCCATTTCTTGCGGCGAGTCGAGTCGAGCTGCTCCCAGTCAGTCTGCAACGGGGCGAGCACCTGCTGTTGCGCGGGTGTGAGCTCCGTCCACGCCGGCTTCGGCGGGGCCTTCCTAGCGTCGGCTCTGGTTTGTGCTACAGCGGAAAACGCGATGCATAACGAGGCAATCAGCGCGACGAGGGTTTTAGCCATGAATCGAAGCCTTGGTCCAGGTAGGCGCTGATCGGCAGCTCATCGGTGAGCAGCCCTGCATCGATATTCGCAATCTCGCTCGCGACGCCGCCGGTATGCACGTACACGACCCCGATCAGCCCCAGTAGCAGGGCTGCCAACGGGATCACGTAACGCACGCCCAGCATGCTTTGCTCCGTGAAGCGCGAAAATGGTCCCGCGAGGACCGGGGCCCGCACCGGCTCGGTGCGAACCTGCTGCCGGGACAGCGCGAGCTTACGCGCCCGCGCGAGGCGTTCGCCCTGATCCGGCGTCAACCCTCCAGCGCCTTCATCGAGGAGCCTGGCAATGCGGCGAGCCAGCTCATCTTCCTGATTCATAACTTAATCCCCTGTTTCTCCAGCATCGCAGCGAGGGCGTGGGTTGCCCGCGAGCAGTGCGTTTTCACGCTTCCCTCCGAGCAACCCATTATTTTCGCCGCTTCGGCGACGTCCATTTCTTCCCAGTAACGCAACAAAAAAGCCTGACGTTGACGGGCCGGCAGCTTCATCAGGGCTTTTTCAATCTGCGCAAGCACTTGCGTGCGGGCAAGTTGATCGGGCGGAGGCTCCATCGTTTTGGATGCACTTTCCACCTCCAGAGTTTCGAGCGGATCGTGATCTTCGTCACTTTCCGTTCCGAAGAGCGCCGACACGGGGGTCGTCCAGATCGCCCGTACGCGCGCGCGGCGATAAAAATCGCGAATTACGTTCTGCAGGATGCGCTGAAACAAGAGCGGCAGCTCCGCCGCCGGGCGGGCGCCGTATTTTTCGGCCAGCTTGAGCATCGCATCCTGAACGACGTCGAGAGCGAGATGATCGTCGCGGACAGCGAACAGCGCCTGCTTGTATGCACGGCGCTCCACTGCTGACAGGAAATCCGACAGTTCCTTTTGGGTAGCCAGTGGCTTGCCTTGGACGAATCACCGGCCAGCCTTCTGGGCGGTCCACACCGCCTTGTTTTGGGCGCTGCCGGGTGGCACGCATCTTGAGCTAAAACACGCCTTTCGCGCAAGCCGTGAACGCCTCGGGGCGAGAGCATGAAGAGACAGCGAATGGCACGCGTATCATGCTGTTTAATGAGGCGTTTTGCTTGACCGGGTACGGCGCAGACTGTAATGTTGCGGGTTTCCCCGTGGCATCCCGCAGCTAAAGCTGAAGCTCCTATGACTATGACCGGTGCTGAGATCGTTGTGCACTGCCTCCAGGCAGAAGGCGTCGAATACGTCTTCGGCTATCCAGGCGGCGCAGTGTTGTTCCTGTACGACGAGCTCTTCAAGCAGGACAAGGTCAAGCACGTTCTGGTCCGGCACGAGCAGGGAGCCATCCACGCGGCGGACGGATATGCCCGTTCGACCACTAAACCGGGCGTTGCCCTGGTCACCTCGGGACCGGGCGTGACGAACGCGGTGACCGGGATCGCCACGGCATACATGGATTCGATCCCGCTCGTGATCCTGACCGGCCAGGTACCGACGCAGGCGATCGGCGAGGACGCTTTTCAGGAGTGCGACACCGTCGGGATCACCCGCCCGTGCGTAAAGCACAACTTTCTCGTGAAGGACGTGAAGGATCTCGCCGAGACGATCAAGAAAGCGTTCTACATCGCCTCGACGGGACGCCCCGGTCCCGTGGTCGTCGACATCCCGAAAGATGTCACGACGCACAAGACCGAGTTCCATTACCCCGAGAAGATCTCGATGCGCTCGTATAACCCCGTTACGAAGGGTCATAGCGGTCAGATCAAGCGGGCGATCCAGGCGTTGATGGAAGCGAAACGCCCGATGATCTATACCGGCGGGGGCGTGATACTCGGCGATGCCGCGCCTCAGTTGACGAAGCTCGTGCGCCTGCTCGGGTTCCCGTGCACCAATACGTTGATGGGTCTCGGCGGTTATCCGGCAACCGACCAGCATTTCCTCGGCATGCTGGGCATGCACGGGACGTACGAAGCGAACATGGCCATGCAGCATTGCGACGTGCTGCTTGCGATCGGAGCCCGCTTCGACGATCGCGTGATCGGCAATCCCAAGCACTTTTTCGAAGAGCCGCGAACCATTATTCACGTCGATATCGATCCGTCATCGATCTCGAAACGCGTGAAAGTGGACGTACCCATCGTCGGCAATGTGCGCGAAGTGCTGGAAGAGCTGCTGCGCCAGCTGGAAAGCTCTCAGGCGCGACCTGACACGGAAGCGCTGAAAGCCTGGTGGACGCAGATCGAGCTGTGGCGCGGACGTGATTGTCTCAAATACGATCGCGCGAGCCCTATCATCAAGCCGCAGTACGTCATCCAGAAGCTGTACGAAGTCACTGGCGGCAATGCATACGTCACATCCGACGTCGGGCAGCACCAGATGTGGGCGGCGCAGTTCTACAAGTTCGACCAGCCGCGGCGCTGGATCAATTCCGGCGGGCTTGGCACGATGGGTTTCGGTCTGCCCGCAGCGGTCGGCGTGCAGCTCGCGCATCCGGAAGCACCGGTGGCGTGCGTGACGGGCGAAGCGAGCATCCAGATGTGCATACAGGAGCTTTCGACCTGCAAGCAATATCGTCTGCCGATCAAGATCGTCAATCTGAACAACCGGTACATGGGCATGGTGCGGCAGTGGCAGCAGTTCTTCCACGGCAACCGCTACGCCGAATCGTACATGGATGCGCTGCCCGACTTCGTGAAGCTCGCCGAGTCGTATGGCCATGTCGGGATGCGCATCGAACGGCCCGACGATGTCGAGCCTGCGCTCCGCGAAGCTTTTTCGCGCAAGAAAGATCTCGTCTTCATGGATTTCACAACGGACCAGACCGAGAACGTTTTCCCGATGGTTCCCGGCGGGAAAGGTCTCTCGGAGATGATTCTCGTATAACGAACACGAACAAGAAGAATCATGCGGCACATCGTTTCAGTACTGCTCGAAAACGAGGCGGGCGCGCTCTCGCGCGTGTCGGGGCTTTTCAGCGCCCGCGGCTACAACATCGAATCGCTGACCGTTGCTCCCACGGAGGATGCAACGCTTTCACGCATGACGATCGTCACCTCCGGTTCGGATGAAGTGATCGAACAGATCACGAAGCAGCTGAACAAGCTGGTCGACGTCGTCAAAGTTGTGGACCTTTCGGACGGCGAGCATATCGAGCGCGAGTTGATGCTCGTGAAAGTTCGCGCCGTCGGAAAGGACCGCGAGGAAATGAAGCGCATGGCGGATATTTTCCGCGGCCGCATCATCGACGTCACCGACAAGGATTACACCATCGAGCTTACGGGCACCGGCTCCAAGCTCGATGCATTCCTGAAAGCGATCGACCGCTCGGCCATACTCGAGACCGTGCGCACTGGCGCGTCCGGCATCGGCCGCGGTGACCGTCTTCTGCGGATCTAGCGGTCATCACGGATTTCACCCACGATACACACTCACGTCCTACGGAAAGCACATGAAAATCTATTACGACAAAGACGCCGATCTTTCGCTGATCAAGCGCAAATCCGTCGCGATCATCGGCTACGGCTCGCAGGGGCATGCTCATGCCAACAATCTCAAGGACTCCGGCGTGAAAGTGACCGTCGGTCTGCGCAAAGGCGGCGCCTCCTGGAACAAGGCGAAGAACGCCGGGATTCCCGTGAAGGAAATCGCCGAGGCGGTGAGTGCAGCGGATCTCGTGATGATCCTCCTCCCGGACGAGCACCATCAGCAGGTCTACGAAGAAGAGATCGAGCCGAATATCAAAACGGGCGCGACGCTCGCGTTCGCCCACGGTTTCAACATTCACTTCAAACAGATCGAGCCGCGCGCCGATCTCGACGTCATCATGATCGCGCCCAAGGGGCCGGGCCATCTGGTGCGGTCGACCTACACGCAAGGCGGCGGCGTGCCGTCACTCATCGCGATTCATCAGGATGCGTCCGGAAAAGCGCGCGATGTTGCGCTCTCGTACGCTGCGGCCATCGGCGCTGCGCGGGCGGGTGTCATCGAAACGACGTTCCGCGAAGAGTGTGAGACCGATCTTTTCGGCGAGCAGGTAGTGCTGTGCGGCGGTCTCACGGCGTTGATACAGGCCGGCTTCGATACGCTGGTCGAGGCGGGTTACGCGCCTGAAATGGCTTATTTCGAGTGCCTGCACGAAGTGAAGCTGATCGTAGACCTGATCTACGAAGGCGGCATCGCGAACATGCGCTACTCGGTGTCGAACACGGCGGAATACGGCGATTTCACCCGCGGGCCGCGCATCGTGAACGAGCAGGTGAAAGCCGAAATGAAGCGGATCCTGCAGGAGATCCAGACCGGGCAATTCGCGCGCGAATTCATACTCGAGAACAAGGCGGGCGCGCCCACGCTGAAAGCGATGCGCCGCATCGGGGCCGCACAGGAAGTTGAGACCGTGGGCGCGAAGCTCCGGGATATGATGCCGTGGATCAAGAAGAACCGCCTCGTCGATCAGACCAAAAATTGATCCGGCGCGCCCTCACGGTTGGGCGCGCGTTTTGCCCGCCGAGCGATGAAGGAGGCCGATGACATGCCTTATCCTCATCCGATCATCGCACGTGAAGGCTGGCCGTTCGTTGCCGGGTCGCTCCTCGCGGCCATCGTGGTCCATGTGTGGGCGGGATTCTGGTGGGCCTTGCCGCTCTGGATCGTCGCACTCTTCATTCTGCAGTTTTTTCGGGATCCGCCTCGCACGCCGCCAGCCGATCCGAATGCGGTAGTCTCGCCCGCGGATGGTCGCATCGTCGTCGTCGAGCGGGCGCGCGATCCCTACCTCGACAGAGACGCGATCAAGCTCAGCGTTTTCATGAACGTCTTCAACGCGCATTCGAACAGAATCCCGTACGAGGGCGACGTACGCAAGAAGTGGTACCACGCAGGCAGCTTTCTCAATGCGTCGCTCTCGAAAGCATCGCTCGAGAACGAGCGGGCGGCGATATGGCTGGCCACCGACCGGGGGGACATTACGGTCGTCCAGGTCGCCGGGCTGATCGCGCGGCGCATCATCTGTCACGCGAAGGAAGGCCAGCACCTGAAGCGCGGCGACCGGTTCGGTTTCATACGCTTCGGTTCCCGCGTCGACGTCTACCTGCCGCTCACGGCCGTGCCAAAGGCGAGCGTGGGAGACAAGGTTTACGCAACGAGCACGACGCTCGCGGTCCTGCCCTGACCAGATGATGCTCGAGCCGCGCGAAAGCAAGCTCTTCATCAAATCGCGCTTCGCACGGCGCGGCATTTACTGGCTGCCGAATCTCTTCACGATCATGGCGCTCTGCGCCGGTTTCTATGCGATCGTGCAGGCGATGGGCGGTCGCTACGTGCAGGCCGCCATGGCGATCTTTGCGGCCCTCGTGCTCGATGGGATGGATGGCCGCATCGCGAGGCTCACGCGCACGCAGAGCGCGTTCGGCGCGGAGCTCGACAGTCTTTCCGATATGGTTTCGTTCGGTGTCGCGCCGGCACTCGTCGTATATCACTGGGCGCTGCAGGATTTCGCGTCTCAGCGTGTGCCCATGCTCGACCCCTGGCTTTCCACGAAGCTCGGGTGGATTGCCGCTTTCGTCTACTGCGCGTGCGCGGCATTGCGGCTTGCACGCTTCAACACGAATATAGAGGTCGTCGATAAACGGTTTTTCCAGGGCTTGCCGAGTCCGGCCGCGGCGTGTCTGGTGGCGGGCCTGGTATGGGCCATGGAGCAGTACGACGTGCACGGCCCGGACATACGCTGGCTCGCCTGGGGCGTCACGATGTTCGCCGGACTGTCGATGGTGAGCAACATCCCGTTCTACAGCGGCAAA
>DASRIK010000274.1:0-7442 GCA_035650035.1 Burkholderiales bacterium
CCCGGCGGGAAAGCCTGTCTTGAAGCGCACGACCCCTGCCGTACCGCGACTTGGCCGCTTCTTCGCCGCCTTTTTTCGCGCTGCCATCACATCCCCCCGTCGATCTGGTAATGACAAGTACACCCGTGCGGCGCGTGCCGCTTTCTCAGGCAAGAGACTACACTAGGCTCAAGATCAGGCACAAGGCGGCCGAAAGGCCAACGCGAACCAGCCCAGGGAGCCGTATGCCGACGGCAAGTGCATTACAGCGCATCCTCGCCCCACTCAGCGTGGATGACTTCGTCGACAAGTATTTTCAACGCAAGCCGCTGAAGCTGACGGGGAAACCCGGCAAGTTCGACTTTCTTTTCAGGGAAAGCGATTTTCTCGCGAACCTCGACCGCGTAAAGCATATCCGGGCCGTGTTCCCGCAAAACCGGCAGGCCCGCATCCAGCCACAGGAAATCGCCGACATGATGGACGCCGGCGCGACGATCTGCGTTACAGGGATGGAACGCGCATACTCGAAGTTGCGGCAGGCGGCTCGGCGCATACGTGCGGAGCTCAACTATGCGGGCGAAGTGAGCTTTCGCGCATACTTGTCACCGCCCGGCAGCGGTTTCGATCTGCACTTCGATGCACGGGTCGCAACGACGCTCCAGATCGCGGGTACGAAGCGCTGGTGGTTCTCGACCGAACCGGCCGTGCCGTTCCCGGTGTACAACTCGGGCCGCGAGCCGTCGGGCTTGCGTCGGTACAAAGCGCCTCCGCTCGAAAAGCTCCGCTCGGTATTGCTCCGGCCTGGCGATGTCTTGTGTCTGCCTGCCGGCGTCTGGCATCGCGCGAAGGGAAGCACCATGTCTCTCGCGCTCAACATGGCGTTCGATCATAAAGGCGCCGGTGTCTTCGATTCGATCGTGACGATGCTTCAGCAGCGGCTCACGGACGATGCCGGCTGGCGCGAGCCGTTGCCCGTCTTCGCGAACGGCAAACGGCAGGGGCTGCCCGAGCCCGTCGCGGGGATGCTGCGCAAGCGCATCGATGCACTGCAGGCCGAGCTGCAGGAGCTGCGTCAGGACGAGGCGAAGCTCACGCGCGCGTGGCGGATGGCGGTGCGAGCCGACGTCCGCAAATGAACGTTCCGCCCGCGTCGAGCGCTGCGTGGCCAGGACGATCCTGATCGACGACGGCGTCGTAGTCGACGCGCTGAAGCATCTTCCACGCGCCGCGCTGCTCGGCCATTCGGGCCGCTCGTTTGTCGAGCACCTGTTGTGCACGTGGCGGATACTGGCAGACTGGCGCATGCCGCGGGCGGTGTGCCGCGCCGGTTTCATGCACAGCGCGTACTCGACGTCCTTCTATCCGCACGCGCTTTTCCGACTGGACGAGCGCACAAGGCTGCGACAGCTGATCGGTCGGGAGGCCGAAGAGCTTGCGTTCCGCTTCTGCACGATGGACCGTCGCGGCTTCTGGGATCAGCTCGTCATTCGCCGCCCCCGTCCGGTGCTCAGTTATGCGGACCGGCTGCGCCCAGGCGCGCGGGTGCGCGTCGACCGCCAGACGCTGACGCGGCTACTCATCATCGAAAGCGCCAACATAGCCGAACAGAGCAAAGCGGACGATGGGGGCCCGTCACCGTGGATGTCGCGCGTGCTGCGTTGGTGGGAATACCTGGATGAGCGCTCACTCCCCCGGGGCTTTCGACACCGTCCGACACTGTCGAGACGTGCCGACGAAGCAGCAATCGAAGCTTACCGAAGAGCTTTGACGTTACCTCGCACGAAAGCGGTCAGGCTCCTCCAGTGGGGCATCGAGCAGAATCCATGGGCGGGTGAACCGAGAATTCTGCGCGCGCTGTGCTTACGGGAATGCGGCGAAAGCGCAGAAGCGGGCCTCGGCGCCAGGGCGGGTGCAGACCTTCTTTCGATGTGGGGCGCGGCCTGGGATAAACGGCTCAGCGCGAACGCGTGGAAAGCGCTCGCCGCCAGGATCCAGTCCGGAGCTGCCCGACGCCGCTCCGCCGCCGACTATCGGTTCGTATGCGCGGCCCTGGCTCGCCCGACCGACAGGCCGAAGTGGTTGAACGTTTGAACGCAATGCTCTTCATGCAGGCGCACAAAAAAAGACCGCCCGTTGCCGGGCGGTCTGTTCAGTGCGTGATAAATGGTTGCTTAAGCGACGCCAGCGGGCTCTTCGGCAGCAAAGACGAGGTGCACTTTGCTGCTGTCGTCCAGGTCAACGGTAACCTTGCCGCCATTCGCAAGTCTGCCGAACAGGAGCTCGTCGGCGAGCGCGCGCCGTATCGTGTCCTGGATGAGCCGAGCCATCGGCCGCGCACCCATGAGCGGATCGAAACCCGTCTGCGCGAGGTGCTCCTTGAGCGCCGGCGTGAACGTGATCTCCACTTTCTTCTCGTGCAGCTGGTCTTCGAGCTGCATGAGGAACTTGTCGACCACGCGCAGGATGATCTCTTTGGTGAGCGCCTGGAACGAAATGGTCGCATCGAGACGATTGCGGAACTCAGGCGTGAAGAGGCGCTTGATTTCGCCCATTTCGTCGCCCAGCTGCTTCGTCGCCGTGAAGCCCATTGTCGTCTTGGAGAGCTCGGCCGCTCCAGCATTCGTCGTCATGATGATCACGACGTTGCGGAAGTCGGCCTTGCGCCCGTTGTTGTCGGTGAGGGTACCGTGATCCATCACCTGCAGCAGGATATTGAAGATATCCGGGTGCGCTTTCTCGATCTCGTCGAGGAGCAGCACCGAGTACGGATGTTTCGTGATCGCCTCGGTGAGCAGGCCACCCTGGTCGAAACCGACGTAGCCCGGAGGCGCGCCGATGAGCCGGGAGACCGCGTGCCGCTCCATGTACTCAGACATGTCGAACCGGATGAGCTCGACGCCCATCGTATATGCGAGCTGCCGCGCGACTTCCGTCTTGCCGACCCCGGTGGGGCCGCTGAAGAGGAAGCAACCGATCGGCTTCTGCGGGTTGCCCAGTCCGCTGCGCGCCATCTTGATAGAGGCCGCTAGCGCATCGATCGCCTTGTCCTGGCCGAAGACCACCGCTTTCAAGTCGCGGTCGAGGTTCTTCAGCGCATTGCGGTCGTCGGTCGAGACCGTCTGTGCCGGGATCCGCGTGATCTTCGCGATGATCTCTTCGATCTCATGCTTGCTGATCACACGCTTCTGCTTGGACTTCGGCAGGATTTTCTGCGCAGCGCCAGCCTCGTCGATCACGTCGATCGCCTTGTCCGGAAGATGCCGGTCGTTGATGAACCGCGCGGAAAGCTCGGCTGCGGCGGTCAGCGCCGACGGCTGGTATTTCACGCCGTGGTGCGACTCGAACCGGGACTTCAGTCCCTTCAGAATGAGCACGGTCTCGGCAACGGTCGGCTCCACTACATCCACTTTCTGGAACCGGCGCGAGAGCGCATGGTCTTTTTCGAAGACGCCCCGGTATTCCTGGTACGTCGTCGCGCCGATGCACTTCAACTGGCCCGTCGACAGGGCCGGCTTCAGCAGATTGGACGCGTCGAGCGTCCCGCCCGAAGCGGCACCCGCGCCGATCAGCGTATGGATTTCGTCGATGAAGAGGATCGCGTGCGGATTGTCCACGAGCTGCTTCAGCACCGACTTCAGCCGCTGCTCGAAGTCCCCGCGGTATTTAGTGCCGGCGAGCAGCGCGCCCATATCGAGCGAGTACACGTTGCTCTTCTTGAGAATGTCCGGCACGTCGCCTTCGACGATGCGGCGGGCGAGGCCTTCCGCGATCGCGGTCTTGCCGACCCCGGCTTCCCCGACCAGCAGCGGGTTGTTCTTGCGCCGGCGGCAGAGCGTCTGCACGACGCGCTCGAGCTCCTTCTCGCGGCCGATGAGCGGATCGATCTTGCCGGAGAGCGCAAGGGCGTTCAGGTTGAGCGTGTAATTCTCGAGCGCGCCGCCGGGCTGGGCTTCGTGCTCGGTCTCGGAATCGCTTTCGGTCTTCGCCTGCTGCGCCTGCGGCACTTTGCTGATGCCGTGGGAGATGTAGTTCACCACGTCAAGGCGCGTGACGCCTTTCTGATGAAGGAAGTAGACCGCATGTGAGTCTTTTTCGCCGAAGATCGCGACAAGTACGTTCGCGCCGGTCACTTCTTTCTTGCCGGACGACTGCACGTGCAGGATCGCGCGCTGAATGACGCGCTGGAAGCCCAGGGTCGGCTGCGTATCGACATCGTCTCCCGCGAGGATCGGCGTGTGCTCGGTGACGAAGTCGGACAAAAGCTTCCGCAGGTCGTCGATATCGGCCGCGCACGCGCGCAGCACCTCCGAAGCAGAAGGATTGTCGAGCAGAGCCAGCAGCAGGTGCTCCACGGTAATGAATTCGTGGCGCTTTTGGCGTGCTTCCATGAACGCCATGTGCAGGCTGACTTCGAGTTCCTGAGCAATCATCGCTGTTAATTCACTTTCAGTTTTCTTCCATTACACACTGTAACGGATGCTGGTGCTGCTTCGCGTACGACCGTACCTGCTCAACTTTGGTTGCAGCCACGTCCTTCGGGTAGATACCGCATATTCCCATGCCTTCCCGGTGCACCTTGAGCATGATCTGCGTGGCCCTTTCCCGGGAGAGCGCGAAAATCTTCTGCAGCACCAGAACGACGAAGTCCATAGGGGTGTAATCGTCGTTCAGCAGCAAGACCTTGAACATCGGCGGAGGCTTGGTCCGGCTTTTCTTGGCCTCCAGGACCGTGTCTTCGCGTTGCCTCGTCGCCATACTGAAAAACGTTTGATCCCCGGCCTCAGCGACTATTTTGGACGTTACCCAAGAAATATCAAGTAGATTAAGGGCGCATTTAGCGGGCTATTTCGTTCAGTATACGTACTTGACTTCCCGTTTTAAATGTCCTAGAAAGCAATCGGGTGTTTGGGGCTTCAAGTAGTAGGCAATACGGCCTTCGACCGGCCGAACTTGAAGAGCCAGACAGATGCGGGCGTAGAGGCCCGTTTTTTTGTGGCAGAGGAAGATGTATGGCAACTGGCACCGTTAAATGGTTCAACGATGCGAAAGGCTACGGCTTCATCACACCGGACGACGGTAGCGAAGACCTGTTCGCGCACTTCTCGGCGATCCAGATGGGCGGCTTCAAGACGCTCAAGGAAGGCCAGAAAGTGTCGTTCGAAGTGACGCAAGGCCCCAAAGGCAAGCAGGCCTCGAACATCCAGGCCGTTTAGACGGTCAAGCCGGAGCGCTGCACGTTCGGCCAAGAATTCGAAAAGCCCACTGACTTCGCAGTCCAGTGGGCTTTGCTTTGGGGGAGGGGGATTTACGCTCGTGCGAACGCCGCATGCGGTGTTCGGTGCACGGGTGTACGTTTACTTACCACCCCACGGCTTGATCGCTTCTTTCAGCTTGGCGTAGCCTTCGAGGTAGCGCGGCCGCTTGGCTCCGTAGATCTTGTCGAAGGTCTCGAGCTGGGCGTCGAGCCACCGATGGAGCTCCGTGTGGTCCGGATTGGCAGCCTTGTACGCTTCGTTGATGAGAACGAAGTGGATGCGGGGGTCGTAAGGCTGTTTCTCTCCGCCGACCGTTTCGTCGCCGGCGAGCAGGCGCAGTAGCATCGCATCGGCCGAGCCAAGCGTCTGCTCGAAAATGGGCGGACCTTCCACGCGGTACATGACGCTCGTCATGTCCTTGCCGTTGGTCATGGTAAAGCCCATGTCCTTCCACAGCTTGTTCATGTCCACGCCCGCTTTGACGTGGTCGAGGATCTTCTGGCCCCAGCCGCGCAGAACGTCTGGCGCGTCCGCCATGAGGTCGGTGAGGCGGTCGCCGTCCAGATCGGTTGCGTAGACGATCGCGTTGCGCTGTTGGTACATGTCGTGCAGCAGAATGCCGAAGTTGGTGTCGGAGATATGCTCGTGGACCTCTCCGCGCCAGTTTTCCATGCCCGCCTTGAAATCCTTCGGCAGGAGCGCAACGATCGCATCGACGTTCTCGCGGTGCTCTTCGTACGCATCGACAACGTAGCGCCGGCCGAGCTTGAACTTCGTGCCCTGGAGTAGCCACCGCAGAATCCCGGCATTGACGGCGTCTTCCTGCGCCTGCGTGGGTTTGGTGGCAACACGCCCGATGTAGCCGGTGTCGTTCACCAGCTTGAGGAAGAGCCGCGCGGCGTAAGCCATGCGCACGCCCGGCGTATTCATTTCGGAGTGGATGTTCCCGGTGTCGCGCTCGACACGGAATTTCTTTTTGTCCTGGGAGTACGGCAGACCGGGCATGAAGCGCACGTTCGTGATCGTCCCGTACGGCCGCACGTTGCAGTACACGCCGGCCGCCGTGCGCAGCGGCGCGTTGGCCGACTTGCCCATCACCACCACCTTCTTGCCGTTTTCGTTCACGAGGAAGTCGCCGGCCGTCGACCACTTGATGGCCGTATAGTCGAGCTTCCCGAACCACTCGAGAGATGCGAGCTTCGTGTCGTGGCGGAATTGAGCCATCATCGGCACGCCGAGGAACGGCAGCCCGAGCACGTCGAGCGCCATAAGCGTCCCGTTGAGCGCGAACATGTCCGTCAAGGCGTGGGCGACCGGATTCACCTTGCCGGTCCAGTTTCCGCCTTCCCAGATCACCGCGTCGCTGGTGCCCCGGGGCTGGGTCTTGGAACGCTTGTATATGCTGTCGAGCAGCTTGAACAGATCACCGTTTTGTTCTTCCTGCGCGATCTTGAGCAGGTCGATTCGGTCAGCCATGGTTCTCCTTCTCCAATCGGGATATGCAGCGCTGAGGTTTGGGGCGCGGCCGCTGGACGCGACGCGGAACTGGAAATCCACGATTATATCAGCACGCACGCTCGGCACTTGTGACGCAGGGCAACATGCTGAATGGCTGAGCAAACAGGTCGCGTGAGCACGCTCGTTCTGTTCAACAAACCCTACGAGGTCCTCTGCCAGTTCAGTCCCCAGTCCGGGCGGTCGACGCTCCGCGATTACCTTCCGCAGCGCGACGTCTACGCTGCCGGGCGGCTCGATGCCGATAGTGAGGGGCTGTTGGTGCTGACTGCGGATGGTGCATTGCAGCATCGAATAACCGATCCACGCCACAAGCTTCCCAAAACCTATCTTGCACAGGTCGAGGGCACGCCTGATGAAGGCACACTCGAACGTCTTCGTGCGGGCGTCGACCTCGGCGACTTCTCGACTCGTCCGGCACGCGCCCGGCTTGTCAGTGAACCAGCATGGCTGTGGCCGCGCGTTCCGCCGATTCGCTTCCGGCGCCATATTCCGACGAGCTGGATCGAGATCGTCTTGAGCGAAGGCCGGAATCGACAGGTGAGACGCATGACTGCGGCTGTGGGACTGCCCACGCTGCGGCTCATACGTGCGTCTATCGGGCCATGGGCGCTCTCGGGACTCGCGCCTGGCGAGTGGCGGGAGCTCAACGTCGCTCGTGACCTGCGGCTGCCTCGACAGACCGAGCGCCAG
>DASRIK010000275.1:0-4107 GCA_035650035.1 Burkholderiales bacterium
TCGGCGCACCGCGTACCTGACGTGTTTCGTGATCGGCATGGCCGCGTGTTCTGCCACGGCGGCGGCAGTTGCGCCGAAAACGTTGCGCGTCACGTTTCAGGCAGCCGAGAGCGGTTTCGATCCGGTCAAGGTGGCTGATTACTACTCCGGCACCGTGATCGAAGCGATGTTCGAGCCGCTGCTCACCTACGATTACCTCGCGCGGCCCGCGAAGCTCGTGCCGAATGTCGCGGCAGGGCTGCCTGCGGTCTCCGACGGCGGCAGAACCTATACCGTTGCGCTCAGGCGCGGCATTTATTTCAGCGACGATGCCGTCTTCAAGGGAAAGCCGCGCGAATTGACGGCGGCCGATTACGCGTATTCGATCAAGCGCTTCCTCGATCCGAAGAACCGCTCTCCATACGCGTTTCTCTTCGAAGGCAAGATCGAAGGCCTCGACGACCTCGCTTTACGCGCGAAAACGACGAACCGCTTCGACTACGATGCAGCGATCCCCGGCCTCGAAACGCCGGACCGCTACACGCTGCGTATCCGGCTGAAGGAGGCCGATCACAACTTCGCCCATCTTCTCGCCTTCCACCTCACCGGCGCGGTCGCGCGAGAAGTGATTGAAGCCTACGGCGAAAATGTCAGCTCTCATCCCGTCGGCACGGGGCCGTTCGTGCTGAAGGACTACACGCGATCTTCGAAGATCGTACTCGAAGCCAATCCGCGCTATCGGGGCAAGATATGGGATTTCGTGCCGACGGACGATCCGCTCGACCGGGAAATCGCCGCGCGCATGCGTGGAAAACGCCTGCCGCAGATCGAACGCGTCGAGGTGAGCATCATGGAAGAGACTCAGAGCCGCTGGCTTGCATTCATCGGCGGCCAAACGGACATGGAATACCAGCTCGCGGAAGTCGCGACGGTTGTTCTCACGCCGGACGGCAAGCTCAAAGAGGATTTCGCGAGACGCGGGATTCGGCTTCAGCGCAGCGTCGATCCGGAAATCACCTACACGTATTTCAACATGCAGGAGAAACTGGGCGATCAGCCGAATCCGCTCGCCGGTTTCACCAATGAAAAGATCGCGCTTCGGCGCGCGATCGCAATGGCTTACAACGTCGATGACCAGATTCGAATCATTCGCAAAGGCCAGGCTGTGCGTGCCCACTACCCGATCCCGGCCGGTGTTGCCGGCCACGATCCGAATTACCGGAACGGCATTGCGTATGCGCCGCAGGTTGCGAATGCGCTTCTTGATCGGTTCGGTTACAGGAAAGGACCCGACGGCTACCGTACGCTGCCTGATGGCAAGCCTCTGGTGATCCGCTATTCGTCGACACCGTCCGAGCGCGACCGCCAGTTCGACGAGCTCATGAAGCGCTCGCTCGATTCGATCGGCATCCGCCTGGAGATCCACAAAGATCGTTTCCCGGAGCTGCTTAAGCTCGAGAATCAATGCCGCATCATGATAAGAGGCTCCGCGTGGATCGCCGATTACCCGGACGGCGACAACTTCATGCAGCTGCTTTACGGCCCGAACAGCGGCCAGAGCAACAACGCATGCTATCGCTCGCCGGAGTTCGATCGACGCTATGAGCAGGCGCGGCGACTCGCCGACGGACCGGAACGTAACAAGTTGTACAAGGAGATGACGCGACTCATGGAGGTGCACACCGTGTGGATCATGGGCGACAGCCGCTATCGGAACATGCTGCTTCAGCCTCACGTCGTCGGATTCAAGAAGCATCCGGTATTCAGCGCGGAGTGGTTGTACCTCGATCTCGACGTGAATCGCCCGAAATAGCGTGACAACGTACATCTTGCGGCGGCTGTGGCAGTTCATTCCGACGCTGCTCGGGGTCGTGCTGCTCGTGTTCTTCCTCTTCAACTGGGTGGGCGGCGATCCGGCCTACATGCTTGCCGGCAAGATCGCGAATCCCGAGCACATCGAGAACATCCGGCGCCAGATCGGGGTCGACCAGCCGTACTACATTCAGCTCTGGATATTCGTGAAGCAGATCGCGACGGGCGACTTCGGCGCGAGCTGGGCGACGAACGAAAAGATTTCAGCCATCTTCGCAACACGCCTCGGGCCGTCGGTAACCGTGCTGCTGCCGATGCTCGTGATCAGTACGTTGATCGCAATGGCTGCCGCGATGCTGGTCGCCTACCGCCGCGGCACGCTGACGGACCGGGCGGTCATGGTGGGCTGTACCGTAGGCCAGTCGATCAGCATCCTCGTCTACATCATCGTGCTCCAGTACGTGCTCGGCTATCAGCTCGGCTGGTTTCCGGTGCAGGGCTGGGGTCGCGATCTCACGGAAAACCTGCTGCGCTATGCCGCACTGCCGATCATTGTGGGTGTCGTCGTCTCTCTCGCGCCCGACATCCGCCTGTATCGCAGCTTCTTTCTCGACGAGATCAACCAGGATTACGTCCGCACCGCGCGCGCCAAAGGCCTCGACGAAACGCGCGTGCTCGGCGTGCACGTGCTCCGCAATGCCGCGATCCCGATCGTCACGAACGTGCTGATCCAGCTGCCGGCGCTTCTCGCCGGTGCGTTTCTGATCGAGCGCTTTTTCTCGATCCCCGGTATCGGCCGCGAAGTGATCCTCGCGGTCGAGCGCAGCGACTTTCCCGTGATCAAGGCGGTGACGGTGTACGTTGCCATCGCGACCATGGTTGCGAACCTCGCCGCGGATCTCCTGTACAAAGCGCTCGATCCGCGCGTGCAGCTCAAATGATCGCAACGGTCGTGTCGCCTGCCGCTCGCGCCGAATCGCCGGGCCTGTGGACGCTCGCGTGGCGTCGCTTCCGGCGTGATCGGCTCGGAGTCTTCTCCCTCGTCGTCGTAACGCTCTTTCTCGTTCTGGCGCTCGCTTCCGCAAGCGGCCTCGTCGCAAGCGACTGGGCGCGCGAATTGGGCGTGAGTTATGCGCCGCCGTCGTTCGTCGGTCCGGATGCGGCCGTCCTGCAGCCATCGGGCAGCCCGACTCCAGGCCCGGGTGACGCTGCGGCGACGGAGGTTGCGGCGATCGTCGATCCGCTGGAAGCCGATCTCGCAGAGATCAGGAAACAGCTTGCCGGTGAGTCGGAGAGCTCCACGAGGGCGGCGACGCTGCCGTTCGGCGGTGACAAATGGGGCCGCGACGTGCTGCAAAAGGTGGTGAAGGGCACCGAAACGTCTCTCCTCGTCGGGCTTGCCGCAGCCTTGCTCGCAACCGTACTCGGCACGCTGTTCGGCGCGCAGGCAGGCTATCTAGGCGGCCGTGTCGACGATTTTTTCAACTGGCTATACAGCGTCTTCACATCGATCCCGTATCTCCTGCTGATACTTGCGATCGCAGCCGTGCTCGATCAGAAAGGCACGACCACAGTGGTGCTGATCCTGGGGCTCACTGGATGGACCGGCATCTTCAGACTCGTTCGCGCCGAGTACATGAAGCACAAGGTGCGCGAATACGTGCAGGCCGCAAACGCGCTCGGCGCTTCGGACGTACGCCGCATGTTCGTGCACATCCTGCCGAACGTAAGCCATGTCGTGCTCGTACAGATGTCGCTGCACGTGGTGCTGTTCATCAAGTCGGAGGTGATATTGAGCTTTCTCGGCTTCGGGGTCGGCGTGGATACGGTCTCGTGGGGCAGCATGCTGAACGAAGCGCAGAGCGAGCTCCTCATCGGTAAATGGTGGCAGCTCGCAGCAGCAACGGCGGCAATGGCGATGCTCATCACCGCGTTCAGCCTCTACACCGACGCCGTGCGCGACGCGCTGGACCCGCGCCTGAAGTAGCGATGACTGCAACCGACGACCGCTCCGACGTTCTCCTCGAGGTGCGCGATCTCACGGTCGAATTTCGCATCGACGCAGCCGAGAGCCTTTGCGCAGTCCAGGGCGTGAGCTTCGATATCACCGCAAACAGCACGGTTGCACTGGTAGGCGAATCCGGAAGCGGCAAGTCGGTCACTGCACTCGCAGTGATGGGTCTGCTGCCGCAGGAAAATGCGCGCGTCCGCGCTGGAGCCGTCCGCTTTCGAGGGCGGGATCTCCTCAGCGTCCCCGTGCGCGAGATGCGCCGTCTTCGCGGGCGCGAGCTCGCGATGATCTTCCAGGAGCCGATG
>DASRIK010000276.1:0-8290 GCA_035650035.1 Burkholderiales bacterium
GGTTGCCGTGCGCGACATCCCGTTCGAATTCATGATGAATGCACTCCGGCTGACGGACGGATTTCCGTTGTCGCTATTCGAGGAACGCGCCGGATTGCCTTTGACGGCCGCGATGAAGGGCCTGGACGAAGCCGAGCGGCGAGGCCTGATCGTGCGCGATCACCGACACGTCGCCCCCACCGATCTCGGTCGCCGCTTTCTGAACGATCTGCTGCAGATTTTCCTGCCGGGATGAGCCGCAGCAGTGCCGCTCGGCGATGTCCGGAAAACCTCATTTACAATGAGGTCGACGCAGCGCCTGAAGCTCGCGCGTCCATCAATATCGGAGGAGGGCATCGTGAAGCATGGAAGTGGATGGCTTGCGGTCGCAGCAGCCTGCGTGTCGTTCGGAGCACACGCGCAGAACTACCCAGTCAAGTTCGTGAAATTCGTCGTGACGTACCCGGCCGGAGGAAGCTCGGATGCGATGGCGCGCATCATCGGGGCACCGCTCGGCGACATGTGGGGACAGCAGGTGATCGTCGATTCGCGCCCCGGCGCGGCGGGCGCTATCGGGATGGAATACGCCGCAAAGCAGCCCGCGGACGGCTATACGTTCCTGCTCGGCAATTTCGGACCGGTCGTCGCGAATCCATTGCTTCAGAAAGTGAATTACAACGTGCAGAAGGAATTCGTGCCGGTGTGCCAGATCACGAGCGCGGCCAACATACTGGTCGTGCCGATCGCGATGCCGGTGAAGAGCGTGAAGCAGCTCGTCGCGCTCGCGAAAGCGCGGCCGAACGAGCTCGTGTTCGCGACGAGCGGCCCCGGGAGCATGTCGCATCTCGCGGGTGAGATGTTCAAGCGCCTCGCGGACGTGAAAATCGAGGCCGTCGCTTACAAAGGCGGCGTTCAGTCGATCGCGGATCTCATGGGCGGGCACATTCCGATGATGTTTTCGGATGCGCAGCCCGTGATGGCGAATATCAGGAGCGGGAAACTGCGCGCGCTTGCAGTGACGAGCGATAAACGCACGCCTTTCACGCCGCAACTACCGACACTCGCGGAGGAGGGCATCAAGGGATTCGCAGCCGCGAACTGGTGGGGCATTCTCTTTCCGGCCGGCGTACCGCGGCCCATCATCGACAAAGTAGCGAACGATCTCCAGAAAGTGCTCGTGCGCCAGGACGTGAAGGAGAAGATGGGCGAGTTCGGGATCGAGACGGTGTGGAGCTCGCCGGACCAGTTCGGGAGGTTCATGGAGCACGAACGCGCGCGCTGGGGCAAGCTGATCAAGGAAGCGAATATACGCATCGACTAGCGCGCGCTAGTCGATACTGCGTTCGCTTCGCTCACCGCACCGGTGAACACCTCGAAGGGAAACCCACGTTTCCCTCCGTGGGCCTCCTTTCCTTCGGCTCACTACCGCGCCCTGCGTGAGCCTCGAGCTAACGCCGCCGGAAGATGATGTCCCACACGCCGTGGCCCAGACGTAAGCCGCGCTGCTCGAACTTGGTCGGCGGCCGGTAATCGGGACGCGGCGCGTAACCTGCCGCCGTGTTCTCGAGCATCGGCTCGGCAGAGAGCACCTCCAGGATGTGCGCCGCATACTCCTGCCAGTCCGTCGCAGCGTGCACGCAGCCGCCGCTCCGTAGACGCGTCGCGAGCAGGCGCACGAAATCAGGCTGGATGAGCCGGCGCTTGTGATGCCGCTTCTTCGGCCAGGGGTCCGGGAAGAAGATGTGCACCCCGGTGAGCGCCCCGGGCGCAACCATGTGCTCGAGCACTTCCACTGCGTCGTGCTGCACGATTCGCACGTTCGTGAGGCCGCGCTCCGCAATCTGCTTGAGTAAGCTCCCGACACCCGGCGTATGCACTTCGAGCGCGAGATAGTCGTTCTCGGGGTGAGCCGCTGCGATCGCGGCAGTGGTTTCGCCCATCCCGAAGCCGATTTCGATGATGCAAGGCGTGTCACGGCCGAAGAGCCGCTGGAAATCGAGTGCTTCCCTGCCGTAGGCGACGCCGTACGTATGCAGCAACGTGTCGTAGGCGCGCCGCTGTGCGTTCGAGGCGCGCCCCTGCCGCAGCACGTAGCTTCGTACCGGGCGATGCGATAACGGGTGATCTGATGCCGGCATACAGGCGATTATCGCCTGCCGCGGCGGAAGCCTACTTCCGGGATCTGCCGTGCGGGGGGCGCTGAGCGTCGGCGCTTCAGGCTGCCTGAGCGGGGGCGTCCGAGCGGCGCACCGAACCGGGGCCGGGCCGATGTTTTTTCACGGTCGGCAAACCATGGGCTTTCCAGGCGAAGAGGCCACCTTCGAGATGCGCCAAGCCCGGAAGCCCCAGCCGGCGCGCCGCGGTCTGCGAGCGATTACCCGAGGCGCAGCAGAGCACGATGCGCTTGCCTTGGGGCAGCTCACCCGCCTTGAGCGTGCAGAGCGGCATGAGCCGCGCGGCGGCGATGTGCTCGCGAGCGTATTCCGCAGGCTCGCGCACGTCGATGAGGACCGTGTCTCCGCAGGCGAGCCACGCCTGCAGCGTTTGCGCGTCTATGCGTATCAGCGGATTTAGGTTCATGCGCCTGCCCTGCTCGTCGCCGTGCGTTACGAACCGTTAACGGCCGTACGGCGCGCAGGTTTACAGCCCCGGCGCGGGGCTGCCTCCTAGGACGTGCCGGAGATGAGACCGGTCGTAGGCGAGCTGGGCGAGGCGGAATAGAGTTTCTTCGGCATACGGCCGGCCAGGAAAGCGTCACGGCCCGCTTCCACGGCTTTCTTCATGGCGCTCGCCATCAGCACCGGATTGCGTGCTGCGGCGATTGCGGTGTTCATCAGGACGCCGTCGCAGCCGAGCTCCATCGCGATCGCCGCGTCGGATGCGGTGCCGACGCCCGCGTCGACCAGCACCGGGACTTTCGCGTTCTCGAGGATGATCTGAAGATTCCAGGGATTGAGTATGCCCATCCCGGAACCGATCAGGGAGGCGAGCGGCATCACGGCGACGCAGCCGATCTCTTCGAGCTGCTTCGCGATGATCGGGTCGTCCGAGGTATACACCATCACCTTGAAGCCTTCGCTCACCAGCGTTTTCGCTGCCGCGAGTGTGTCGACGACATTGGGATAGAGCGAGCGCGGATCGCCGAGAACCTCGAGCTTCACGAGCTCGTGGCCGTCGAGAAGCTCGCGCGCAAGGCGCAGTGTGCGCACGGCGTCTTCGGCTGTGTAGCACCCCGCCGTGTTCGGCAGCAGCGTGTACTTGGACGGAGGAATCGAGTCGAGCAGATTCGGCTCATTCGGATTCTGGCCGATGTTCGTGCGGCGGATCGCAACCGTCACGATCTGCGCACCGCTCGCTTCTACAGCCGCGCGGGTTTCGGCGAAGTCCTTGTATTTGCCGGTGCCGATGAGCAGGCGCGAAGCGTAGGCTTTGCCGCCGATCGTAAGAGCGTCGAGATTTTCGTGGGGTTTCATCGTAGGGTTCCTTGCGAATACCCATTTTACATCGGTTGGATGTCCGCCCGTTTTACGACCTGCTGGTACTTGCTCATTTCCGCGCGTACGAACCTGGTGAAGTCACCCAGGAAAAGCGTCGTTGGCTCCATGCCGAGCTTCGCGTATTGCTCCCGCAGCTCACGCGTGTCCAGGGCGGCGCGGATATCCGACGCGAGCTTCTGGAGCACCGGACGCGGTGTGGCCGCGGGCGCCCAGGTGCCGAACCAGACGTCCATTTCGAAGCCGGCGAGGCCCTGCTCGGCAATCGTTGGTACGTTCGGCAGCATGCCGATGCGCTTCGGACTGGCCACACCCAGCACCGCCAGACGGTTTTCGCGGATGAGGCCGATCGCGGTGCTGATCGGCGCCATGTAGAACGCCACACGTCCCGCGACCACATCGCCGATCGCTTCGTTCGAGCCTTTGAACGGCACGTGCAGGAGCTTCACGCCTGCCGTCTGGGCCAGATACTCTCCTGTAATGTGCGTGGAGGTGCCGATGCCGGCTGAAGCAAACGCGACCTCGCCGGGCTTCGTACGCGCCGCTTCGATGAGAGTTTTGAGCGGCCGATAAGGGCCCGCTGGCGCCGTGATCATCACGTACGGCGTTGAGCCCAG
This sequence comes from Burkholderiales bacterium, assembly GCA_035650035.1. Classification (GTDB taxonomy): domain Bacteria; phylum Pseudomonadota; class Gammaproteobacteria; order Burkholderiales; family SG8-41; genus JAQGMV01. The sequence goes on from DASRIK010000276.1 coordinate 4,091, forward strand.
GCAGGCGACGTCGACGAGGTCTTTCGTGGAATCGTACGGCAGGTTCCTGTAGATCGCCGGGTTCACGGCATGGGAAGAGGATTGCACCAGCAGCGTGTGACCATCGGGAGCGGCGCGCACGACGATCTGCGTCCCGATCTGTCCGCCCGCGCCCGGACGGTTGTCGATCACGACCGTCTGTTTCCAGATCTCCTGGAGCTGACGGCCGACGATGCGACCTGCGATATCCGCCCCGGACGCGGGCGTGAGCGGCACGACCGCACGCACCGGGCGGGATGGGTATTCGGCAGCCGAGGCCGGGAGGGCTAAGGCGAGTGCGGCAGCCGTCAGCAGTGGACAGGCGATCGCGTGGATTCGGCGCACGATGCGTTCGAAAGAGTGCGGCAGGCGCGGTTCAGCCGCCGCCGACCGCGACGACTATCTCGAGCCTGTCGCCGTCGACGAGGGCCCGGGCCGCGAATTGGCTCCGCGGCACGATTTCACCGTTGCGCTCGATCGCGATGCGCTTGCCCACGAGACCCAGGCGCTCCACGAGCTCGCCGAAATGCAGCGGCTGCTCGAAGCGACGTGCCTCGCCATTGATCGTGACCGTGATCATCGGAATGTAAGCTCCGCCGATAGCCCCACCAGCCAGTTACGCCCGGGCGATGGCTCGTAGAACCGCCGATTGGCTTCCGCCACGATGACGGAGCCGACGTACTGCTTGTCCGTAATGTTATCGACGCGCACGAATTCGGTGAAGCGCCACTGGCGCGTGCGTTGCTCGAAGCCGGCGCGCAGGTTCGCGATGGTGTAAGACGCGGCGGACTCGCTGTTCGCGTCGTCGACGTACAGGCGGTCGCTGTAGCGCGCTTCGGCAGCGGCGTGAAAGCCGGTCGCGGCATGGCGCCATACGACTTCGCCGTAGAAAGTGGTCGCGGGCACGCCCGGAAGCCGGTTGCCCGCAGGCACGGTGACAGGAGGTGATCCGCTCGCGAAAGGCTGCCTGAATTCCGCATCGAGGCGGGTGTACGCAAGCGCCGTCTCGAAACCTCCAGCCCATCGACTCTGCCAGGCAAGCTCTGCGCCTTTACGCCGTGTCTTGGCAGCGTTACGGAACGTGTTGCGGCCGCCACTCGACGTAGCGACCACGATCTCGTCCGTCACGTCGATGTGAAAGAGCGCCGCTGTCACGCGGGCGTGCTCGCCGAGCAGCCACTTGGCGCCGACTTCACGGTGCCGGCTGATCGAAGGCCGGAGTGCGAAATTGAGACCCGCCGAGCCGTCGGGCCGATACGCGAGCTCGGCAAACGTCGGCGTCTCGAAGCCTTTGCCGGCGTTTACGTACAGTTTGAGCGTCGGCGAAGCATCGAACGTGATGCCTCCGACCGGTGTAGTGCGTACGTACCTGATCGAGCCGCTGTCACTCGGATTGCCCGCAGCGATGAAGAAATCCTGTGAATCGAAACGCACGCGGCTATAGCGCACACCCGCCATGAGGAGGACGCGTTCGTGGACGCGCCACTCGGCCTGTACGTATGCATCGGCGGTATCGACCGTGTCGTCCTCGTCGCGCTTGAGCGCGCCCGCCACGCCGAGGTTATTGATGAAACCACGCCGCTGCTCGGTCATACGCTCGTAATCGAAGCCCACCTGCACGTCGAGCGGTCCGTTCAGTGCAACGGTGCGGTGGCTCCAGCGCACGCCCGCGCCGCTGTAATGGCGATCGAGATCGACGACGCCTCCGGAATGCGTCGGCGCGGCCTGTACGTTGAGCGGGATCGCAAGGAATTGCGTGACCTGCCGGTCGCCTCTGTAGATACGTGTTTGCAGAGAGTCGCGCGCCCCGATCTTCAGGTCGTGCACGAGGCCGAGCTGGTTCTGCGAGACGCTCTTTCGTGTGTTGAACGCGAGCGCGTTCGCTCCGGCCTGGCGTCGATTCTGGGCGAGTTGTGCGGCAGTGAGGCCGAGCGGATCCTGCGTCTCCGGTTGATCGAGATAGTCCGCGATGACCGTGAACGTGCCAGCGCTGCCGCCGTCGAGCTTGAATTTACCGTGCGCATGATCGCGCCGTGCCGCGCTATGGTCGCGGTAGCCATCAGTATTGAAGCGACTGGCCGACGCATTCACGTTGAGCGCGCCGTGCTGCGCGCCGTATTGCAGGGTCCATTTGCTCGTGTCGAAGCTGCCGCGGTATGCACGTAAGCCCAGCGTGGGTTCCGGAGGCCCGTCCGCAGTAAAGATCTGGATGACGCCGCCCGAAGCATTGCCGTACATCGAAGCGAAAGGACCGCGCAGCACCTCGATGCGATCGGCGGTGTCCAGATTGAAGGAAGCAGCCTGTCCCTGTCCGTCCGGCATGGTGGCCGGTATACCGTCCGCGATCAGACGCAATCCGCGCACACCGAATGTCGAGCGCGCACCAAAGCCGCGCGACGAGATCTGCAGGTCCTGTGCGTAGTTGTGACGGTTCTGCACCACGATGCCGGGTACTGCGTTCAGCGCTTCCGACAAATTGACTTGCGGTCTGCCTTCCTGAATCGTGCGGGCGTTCACCGTATCGATGGACAACGGCAGATCGAAACTCTCGCGCTCGACCCGCGTTGCCGTGACCGTCGTCGGAGGGAGAAGGGCCGGCGCGCCCGGCTGTTGCGCAAAGGACGTCGTGGATACGAAGAGTCCTGGCGCCGTGAACGCGATAGCGATGGAGGAGTGAAGGCGCATCGTCTAGAAGACGCGTATAGCGGCGACTGCGCAACAGGCCAGGCGCGCGCTGCGCACGCGCGCTTGCCCGCATCCGCCACTACTCACCGCGCGTAACTCACACGATAGATGGCGCCGTTCTGTTCGTCGGAAACGAGGAGCGAGCCGTCCGGCATCTGCAGCACATCGACGGGCCGGCCCCAGAACTGGTTCGTTTTCTGGTCCAGAAAACCGGTCAGGAACGGCGTGAGTTTTGCGCCTTTACCATCCGCTGTAGCGCGTACGACGACGACGTCGTAACCCACTTTCGTCGAGCGGTTCCACGATCCCCGGCGTGAAACGAAAATGGCGTCGTTGTATTCCGCCGGAAACATCTTGCCCGTGTAGAAGCGCATGCCGAGGCTTCCCGTATGCGGCCCCATGAGGATGACGGGCAGTGTCACACCTTTGCAGCCATCCGCTTTCGGGTAGTCGCGGTCGGGGACGCCATTCGCATGGCAGTACGGGAAACCGAAGTTCTCACCGACTTTCGAGACGCGGTTCAATTCGTCTTCGGGGCCGTCTTCCGCCTGCCAGTCGCGGCCGTTGTCCGTGAACCACAGCTCACCTGTTTTCGGGTGGAAGTCGAAGCCCACGGAGTTGCGGACGCCCCGCGCAACGATTTCCATGCCGGAGCCGTCGGGGTTATAGCGGCGAATCTGCGCGTATTCGGCCGTGGGCTCACAGATATTGCACGGCGCGCCGATCGGCACATAGAGCTTCTTGTCCGGGCCGAACGCGAGAAACTTCCAGTTGTGATGCACCAGCGGCGGAAGCTTGAATGCCGCCGAGAGATCCACCGGCTTCACGTTCGGATTGTCTTCGATGCCGTCGTAGCGGTACATCTTGTCGATCGCCGCGATGTAGAGCGAGCCGTCCCTGAACGCGACACCGTTGGGTTGCACGAGCTTTTCGGCCAGGATGCGATGCGTGCGCTCCTTGCCGTCGTCCTTGATCTCGTATACGCGTCCGATGACGCGCGTGCCGGCCCAGATCGTTCCTTTGTCGCCGCGCGCCATCATCCGCACGCCCGGCATGCCGTGCGCCCAGAGCTCGACGCGAAAACCAGGAGGCAGTCTCAGCCTGTCGAGTGGAATCTCGCTGGGCTGTGTCACCGTCATCTTCGCGGCATGCGGCGCGAGCGTCGATTTCTCGAACTCGGGCGCGCGCGTTCCCTGCTCGACGGGCGGTTGCTTCGGTGGCGCTGCCGGGGCCGCCGGCTGCTGCTCCGCTGAGTAGCAGGTTCCTATTGCGAATAACGAAGCGACAACAGCAGAGACTAAACGGGGCGCGGATGTGAATGGAGCACGCATACAACCTCCTCCCTCGAAGTTACGCAATGGCTGGAAGCGGATCTGAGCGGGTGATGGGAATCGAACCCACGTTCTTAGCTTGGGAAGCTAATGTTCTACCATTGAACTACACCCGCGCGGAGAGCGGATTTTAGAGATCTCCCGCACACGTGGCAAACGAGCGCCG